>CAUFVC010000006.1:0-20633 GCA_959029275.1 uncultured Eubacteriales bacterium
TATCACCAGTATATGCTGGGTCACGGCGATATACATCCAGGCGGCCGTCCCCGTCAGCCAGCTTACGTTTGCAAGGCCGAATTTATCACTCTCCGGGCCAAAAATATTGGAGGCATACACATATGGCTCTGCCTTGTATCTCCACTCGCCCGCCTTCTCCTGTGCCACCATAGGAAGGAGCTGGTGGTAGTATTTGTACGCGGCGTCTCCGTTGCCGAGCATACACTCCGCAATGATTGCCCATGTGTTGGCGTGGCAGAATACCGATCCATTCTCCCCACAGCCCTTGTTATAGTATGTGAGCGGATCCTCCGCCGACGGGTAATCCTTCATGGAGGGATCGATCTTTTTGATTCCGAGATCCGTGTCAAGATACTTTTTGACACTTGCCATGGCCTTCTCAGACTTGTCTCTGTCCCCCATGCCGGAAATCACGGACCATGACTGGGTGTTCAGCCAAATTTTCGCCTGTGGCTGTTCCTTTGAGCCAATGAACGTGCCGTCGTCTGTGATGCAGCGGCGGAACCACTCTCCGTCCCAAGCAATGCTGTTGACAAGTTTTTTCTGTTCCTCATAGAGACGCGCGTATTCTGAGCCGTCCTCGCCCATAAGCTGCGCAAGCTCCTCCATCATGCGGAGAACGGTTCCAAACTGCATGGATGTCCAGATGCTCTCGCCCTTTCCCTCGCGGCAAACCTTGTAGAGCATGTCGTTCCAGTCGGATCGAAGCATAAGCGGGAAGCCGTGGCTGCCGAGATTGCGGCATGTAAACTCCACGGATCTCTGTAGATGCTCATAGACGGTTGCCGTCCCTCCGTCATAGAATGGAACCTTCTTATTGAGGAAGGAAAGGGAGCCTGTCTCCATCACCACGGCGTATACTGACATGATGATCCACAGGTGATCGTCCGAATGGACTGTGGTGACGGGATCAAATCCCTCGACGGGGAAAAAGTAGTGATTGGCGTGTCCGTCGCTGTACTGCTGGCCCAGAAGCAGCTGAATTTTGTCCTTCGCGCGGTCCGGGCTGAATGGCACCATCGCAAGAATATCCTGCGCGGTATCGCGGTATCCCACACCCCGGAAGGTACCGGTGGCGTAGTAGGAGATATTTCTTGAGAAAAGGAAGTTGCGCTCCGCCTGATAGGGATTCCAGATGTTGACCATGCGCTGCACATTTTCATCGGGAACCTCGCAGTGAAAGCGGCTGAGATAGTTGTTCCAGTGTCTTTGAAGCGCTTTGAAGGACTGGCCGACAAAGTCCTCCTCCCGGCAGTGAGCCACCGAGCGCTTGATGTCCTCCTCCGTCATGGCGACGCCCAGGAAGATGTTTACGGTTTTCTCCTCGCCAGCCTTGAGGTCCAGATCCAGCTGGAGTGCAAAGCAGGGATCGCCCCCGGCAAGAGTCGAATTGGTACACTGTCCTGCCTCGACGTTTCTGGGATTTTCCTCGCTGGAATAGCTTCCCACAAACTCGTCCCTGTCGCCGTCAAACCCGGATACTGGAACATTCGCGGCAAAATATACTAGGGGCGTCTGCTCCGGACGCGGCTGCATTTCCACCCCATACCTATACACCAGGACATCGTCCATGTTGTATACCGAAAGCTGATGTTTGTTATAGCACTGCCATTGAAGCTCCCGCTGAAATTCCATCATCCCCAGCTCAACAAAGGGGAACATGGTGATCTTGCGGTCCGTATTGCTCCTGATTCTGAGATTCCAGATCAGGCAGTTTTCGTACTCTCCAACAAAATATGTGGCTTTTACCGCAAGTCCTCGCCTCTTGGCATCGTAGACAGTGTATCCCATTCCGTGCGTTGCCTTCCATGACTGCGGACGGGTTTTTGCCGGCTCTGCCGTGGGACACCAGTAGTCTTTTCCGTCCTTTATATAGGTATAGAAGCCGCTTCGGTCAGTGGGCAGATGAAAGAAGCGGTAATGGTTGATTCTCCATATCTGGGGTGACTTGTAGAATGCGACCCCGCCGCCTGCCTGAGAGATCATCGCTGTGAACGTGCCGTTGGTGAGATAATTCATCCACGGGGTCGGTGGATTGCTCTTATCAAATTTTATTTCTTTTTTTCTGTCGTTGAAACTGTACATGTTATTTTCCTTTCTCGTCATATCCGTTTAGTAACAGGCTTATTCTGTATAATTATACCATGCCTTCATGTTCCAGAAAAGAGGGTTTTCAAAAAAATATTATCGAGTACTATGGGAATATTATCAGGGAAACCGTAAATCCACAGAGGATACGGTAAAATTATTTCCCAGGAAATATCAGGCTTTCGTTTAGGAGACTCAGAAACGCCTTCTTGCTTCCACCGGCAAACACGTGGAGGTCTTCACGGGCACTCCCAATGAACGTAAGCTTACGTACCTTGCGGATAATGACGTCAGTTCACGGACCGCGACGGATCCCGTCCCCCTTACGACTCCCTATTATGATCTAAGGTGCTGCCCGCAGTCAACGCCGGATACAGATCTGTCCGCTGTTCCCATCCCGACGGCGCTTCCGGGAGAATTTCATTGTCTTTTAAAAGCAGAATTTCTTCTGTCATTCCATCGACAAATCGAATCCATGTCTCACAGCCCCAGACCTTATTCTCTAGAAAAGCGTTATGCTTTGGAAGCACCGGATCGTCTTCCAGCAGAGATGCAAGCTGTGGGTATCGCTGTAGATACGGTGTGTCCTCGTACGCAATCTCTGCCAACAGATCAAATAGCGTATTGGCCCTCCCGTCAAAATAGTATTGTGCCCACGTCAGCCCTCTCGCATCAAAGCTAATCGCCCGGTGGCAATTGACAAATATGTTTTGTTTTAGAAGATTGTCGCGCCCGCTTCCAACCATCACTCCCATAAAAACATCTTCAAAAAGATTCCCGTACACAATCTGCCCGCTGGCCCAGTCATCGAGATAGATACCGACAATCCCCACCTTTCGATCCGCGTTGCTTAGATTTTGGACGCCGTGAACTCGATTGTACCGCAGCACGGTTCCCCGCTGTGTCCAATCGCGCCCCGTATGAGTTGCACCTGAATCGTCTGCATCCTGGCAGAGATTATAGAAGTCATTGTATTCGATGATATGGTCATTCCCATGGTAATGCAGGGCCTCCTGTGGCGCATCGTGGATCGAGTTGTGATCGACACGGATTCCGACTCCACTCAGTGAGATTCCCAGGCAATAGCAGCGGGACCATTCTCCAAAATGGTGGATATCGCAGTTGGTGATCCGGTTTCCAGAGGATGTCAGCGTCCTGCGATCCCCACCGGAGATCGTAATGCCTCCGTCGCCCATATTGGCAAATGAACAGGAATCCAAAAGGGTGTCCGTGGTGTCCTCCGCATTTACGCCGCTGCTGCCCAGATTATAAAAGTGACAATTGCGCAGCGCTATGTGGTGGCCCCCCTGGATTTCCACCGCCGTAGCTCTCCCGGAACAGAAGCTAAGCCCCTCCAACGCCACATGGCTGACATGATCGAGGGTAAGAAATGCCTCCTCCAGAATGGATACCTCTGCAAACCCTTCTTCAAAGGTGTCCGGCGGCCAGAAATATAATTTCCCACTTCTGCGGTCCGCATACCATTCTCCGGGACAGTCGAGCTCTTCTAACACATTGATATAGCGGAATCTGGCATTGGTACGGATATCATACGTCCCAACCCTGCTTTCCACCTCCACGATGTGTTTCTCCATGTCCCAGCTCACTGGTTTGATATACCGATCGGCCCAATCCCACGACCAATATCCGTGTAAGATCACTTCTTCTGGATGTTTCCAGTGAAGCGGACGATCCTCTTCAAAATAAAAATGGGTATCGGACCCCTGCTGTTCGTGTCCATGTTCCTCATATGTATTGATGTGCCCTGGAACTAACCCTGCAACCCGCGTGAACCCCTCATTGGGCCACCTTGCAAGAGTCTGCCTCTGATTCTTATAGAACAATTCCATATGGGAGGGCAGTGTAAAACCGCCGCCTCGGCTCCGAAAGACACCAAAGTCCCGCACTCCTTGAGCAAACAGGTCGCACTCCAATACGAAGGGAGCCGCACATTTCGGAAGCCGCGCTAAAATTTCCGGGTCTGTCACAGGCTGAAAGCCCTGTATGGATACAGCGCCAGAAAATATCGGGGCCCCCTCTCCCTTCCAAATGATGGGCGCTTCTTCGGTCCCGCTGTCCTGTCCGTCCAGATGCAGCCCCTGTGCCATTGCATATTGGCCGCTGAGTACTGTGATACAGGCTCCATGGAACTCTTCTGACCGTTTTGCCTCCCGGACGGCGTCCCGCGCCCGCGTGAGCGTATAAAATGCTTGCTCCCGCTCTGTCCCTACATTATTGTCACTTCCCACTGGCGAAACATAAAATGTTTTCATCTTTCCCTCCATTCCGCAGGCGCAGCCGAACGAACGCGGGCCGAATCAAAGATTTGGCGGTGCGAAACGCGATTTGTGGCACCTGCGACACAAATCGGCAGATTATGATCTGCCTCCCAATGTAGTATCAGATTTGGTGGATCGCCCCTATAGTACCATCTCATACAGAAATGTCAAGATATTTTCGCAAAATAAAAAAATCTTGCCGGCAGATGATATGCGCCTCCGCTTGCGCACCAAAAAATCGCCCTATCCCAGAATACGGGATAGAGCGATATAAAAATTACTGTCTCCGGACACCAAAGGTCACTGTCTCACCGTTGACATTCCATTCTTTTTTATAGAAACCTTCCTCCACATCTGCCTGCACGCAATCCGCCAACACTTCCTCCATAATCGCCGCCCGATTTCGGTTTACGACACTGGTAATCCTCTCGTTGTGGCCATATGCGAAACAGATATGATCCATAACCTCAAAGCCAGCTTCCTTGCGCATCGTCTGCACTTTACTGACGATCTCTCGGACAAAGCCTTCTTCCAACAATTCTGCGGTCAGATTCGTATCCAAAACCACCGTCAATTCGCCTTCGGTCTCTGCGACGAAGCCCTCCTTCTGTGCGGACTCAATCAAAAGGTCCTCCTCCGACAGCTCCACCGCTTGCCCATCGATGACAAAGGTCAGAGGCTTTCCAGATCGCAGCTGATCCATCGCCTCATTTCCATCTACCTCGGACAACCGTTGCCGAATCTTGCCAACCAGCTTTCCGTATTTAGGCCCGACAGTCCGCAGCTGAGGCTTAAAACTGTACGTGGTAAAGCTGCGAACATCCTGTGTAAAAATCACCGCTTTCACATTCAATTCTTCCGCAATGATCGCCTGGTACTCCGGCAGCAGTGGGTCTCCCGGCGCCTTCACATACATGGTCCCAATGGGCTGACGGTTTTTGATGGAAGCTGTGTTCCGGCATGAGCGGCCCTCTACAACGATCTTGAGCACTTCCTCCATGCTCGCCTCCAACTCTGGGAAAATCCACTCCGTTTTTACCTCCGGGAATAGGCAGAGATGCACGCTCTCAGGGGCAGACGTATCCACATTTACCACAAGATTGCGGTAAATCTGTTCTGCCATAAACGGAACGAAAGGTGCAGACAGCTTTGCCAGGGCAACCAGCGCCTCGTACAGAGTCATATATGCGTTGATCTTATCCTGCGGCATACCCTTTCCCCAGAAGCGCTCCCGGCTCCGGCGGACATACCAGTTGCTCAGCTCATCGACAAAATCATCCAAGGCTTTTGCCGATTCGGTGATGCGATACTGCTCCAGATTGGAATCCACCGCCACAATCAGGGAATTCAGCTTCGACAGCAGCCACCGATCCATGATGGAGAGCTTATCATACTCCAGCGCATACTTTGTCGGGTCGAAACAGTCGATATTGGCATACAAGACAAAGAAGGCATACGTATTCCAGAGGGTCCCCATAAACTTCCGCTGCCCTTCCAAAACTGCTTCGTCATAGAAGCGATTCGGAAGCCACGGCGCGCTGTTCGTGTAAAAATACCAGCGGATCGCATCCGCACCAAATTTATCCAGAACCTCCACCGGATCCACCGCGTTGCCCTTGGATTTGGACATCTTCTGTCCGTCCTCATCCTGTACAAGCCCCAACACAATAACATTTTTGTACGGCGCTTCGTCAAAAAGAACCGTGGAGATCGCTAACAGAGAATAGAACCAGCCCCGCGTCTGATCCACAGCCTCGCTGATAAAATCCGCCGGAAAATTCTCCTTAAACGTCTCCTCATTCTCAAAAGGATAGTGCCACTGTGCAAATGGCATGGCTCCGGAATCAAACCAACAATCGATGACATTCTCCACCCGCTTCATTTTCTGACCACAATGGGGACAAGTCAAATACACGGCATCGATAAAGGGGCGATGCAATTCAATATCGTCCGGCACATTATCGCCCAATTCCTTCAGCTCCGCGATACTGCCGATAGCATGGCGATGTCCACAGGGGCACTCCCAGATATTGAGCGGCGTGCCCCAATACCGGTCGCGGGAGACACCCCAATCGATGACATTCTCCAGCCAATCGCCAAACCGGCGCTCCCCGATGCTTTTGGGCAGCCAATTGATCGTCCTGTTATTTGCCAACAGGTGATCCCGCACCTTCGTCATGGCGATAAACCATGTATCCTTCGCATAGTACAGAAGAGGCGTGTCACAGCGCCAACAATGTGGATAGGAATGTGTATAGCGGAGAGACTTGAACCACTTGCCTTCCGCCTTCAACGCTTCGATTACGGCGGGGTCCGCCTTTTTCACAAACGTTCCATCCCAAGGCGTTCCACCAACAAAAGCTCCCTTCGCGTCCACCAGCTGAACGAACGGCAGATCATACCGATGACCAATCTGCGCGTCATCCTCACCGAAAGCCGGCGCGATGTGGACAATTCCAGTACCGTCGCTGAGCGTCACATAATCGCCACATGTGACAAACCAAGCTTTCTTATCGGGCTTCGCATAGGGAAATAGCGGCTCATATTCCATGAACTCTAACTCCTTGCCGGTAAAGGTCTCCTCCACTTCATAGCCCTCGCCCAACACAGAATCCAGCAGCGCCTCCGCCATGTAGTAATGGGCGCCCTCATAGAACACTTTGGCATAGGTCTCCCGCGGATTGACACAGAGGGCAACATTGGATGGCAACGTCCAAGGCGTCGTCGTCCAGGCGATAAAATACGCATCCTCGGCGCCCTTCACCTTGAAGCGGACAAATATGGTTTCTTCCTCCACATCCTTGTAGCCCTGCGCCACCTCGTGGCTGGACAGAGGCGTCCCACAGCGGGGACAGTAGGGCACAATTTTATGCCCCTTGTACAGCAATCCCTCATCGAACATTTTCTTTAGCGCCCACCATATGGACTCGATATACCCATTTTCATAGGTCACATATGGATGCTCCATATCGGCCCAAAACCCGACCCGCGCCGAAAATTGTTCCCACATGCTTTTATATTTCCAGACGCTTTCCTTACATTTCTCGATGAACGGTTCCATCCCATACTCTTCAATCTGCTCTTTCCCGTCCAATCCCAGCGCCTTTTCCACCTCCAGCTCCACCGGAAGGCCATGGGTATCCCATCCTGCCTTGCGCAGCACCTTATAGCCCTTCATGGTGCGATACCGGGGAATCAGATCTTTGATAACGCGCGTCAGGACATGCCCGATATGGGGTTTGCCATTGGCCGTCGGAGGTCCGTCATAAAAAGTAAAAACAGGCCCGCCTTCGCGCTGTGCAATGCTTTTTTTAAAGATGTCCTCCTGCTCCCAAAACGATAGAACCTCCTGTTCTCTCTCAACAAATTTTAAGTCGGGAGACACTTTGTCATACATGCTGATACACTCCTTTTATTCAATCTTCGCCGCATCAATAAAAAAACCTGCAGAACCATATTCTGCAGGGACGTGACAACTCCGCGGTACCACCCTGTTTGCCTGACATAACAGGCCAACTCAAAGGTCTCTAACAAAACCCTTGCCGATAACGGGGCATACCGTCTAACCCATACTTCTCCGTGAGGTTCCGGGCAAAGGCTCCGGAGGGATGAAATCTGCCAGCGCCATTGTCTCACACCCACCGACAACTCTCTGTAGACGCATGAGCGGCACGATCCTATGTCTCCATCAAGGCCTTTTCTAATGTAAGATATTATAGCAGATATAAGCTGGCTCTGTCAAGATATTCTAAAAATTTGTGCCAGCATCAGCAGCGCCCACTTCCTCTAACAAATCAGAACCGTCGCCATCAAGCTTCCAATTACTCTGTATTTTTGACTAGTTCATAAAAAGCGGCATCCGCTGCAATAAATTCCACTTCGTCTGTAATCAAAACTACATTTTTCATGTCCCTGTCGAAAAAGAAATTTCCAGTCACAAAGCCATTTAATTCTCCGGAATATCGAATAACAGAAGCCATATACCAATTCTCCGCTTTAAAAACAGAGCCCGAAAAATCATATTGAATCGAATCTTCATCCTGGCCTTCTCGACAGACAGAGACTTTCCCCTTTATATTTTTGAAGCCAAACAGCGAATTGTATCTCTTATGCTCAACCAGAATATCGCCCTCCGCTGTTGTTCCATTTTCCGCAATGTGACCGCTGAACTTGACAGTTTTGCTGCTACAGCACACAATCCCTATGATAGCTACAATACCGAGACATACTATGCAGACGATACCGATTATCTTTTTCATCAGATATCCTCCTTATGGATTATTTTTGTTGTTCCACCGTACTGATATTGTACATCGCCGACCATATCGCATTGTATATATGGGCTCCAAAAAACTATGCCAGCGACAACGTTTCAATCACATGCTCCAGTTCCGGTAAGTATGTATCAAATTGCTCCGGCGTAGACGCATAGATAAGATAGTAGCGCATTCCCTCCGCATAGAATATATAAAATTGATACACCGCCTCAGCCATATCCTCGTAGCTTTGATACTCCGCTGCAAAATTTCCTCGGACCCCATCATATCCTAAAATCGTGGTAGACTCCAATACAATGTCACGCGGATTGGACGTGGATTCCAGAATCATCTTCTCCGCCTCCTCCATAATGGCGTCGTTGGAAAGAGTCTCCTGGCTCCGCGTACACTCTAGACTGATGGTGCTCAAAAGATCGGGAGCCAATATGGTCACGGTATCCGTATCCAAAAGCCTCCATTTCCCATCATACGAAAAGGATACCCCCTGTTCAGCATCGGAATATGTCTGGGTCGAAGGCGCCTCCGGCGGATTGATCACAAAGGAATCCAGCAGGGCCTCCACGGTCTCTGCATTTTTTTTAAAATCCTCCTGCGCTCCGACAAACAAAATGTTGTAATACATCTGCGTCGCGCTGTCCCAC
Source organism: uncultured Eubacteriales bacterium (assembly GCA_959029275.1). Classification (GTDB taxonomy): domain Bacteria; phylum Bacillota; class Clostridia; order Lachnospirales; family Bianqueaceae; genus Bianquea. The sequence goes on from CAUFVC010000006.1 coordinate 9,307, forward strand.
AGGGTATAATCCTGATAGCATACCGCCTTATAGTCGTCGCTGCTCTGCTGAAAGGTCATGACAAACCCCTCCAGCGCCCCGACGCTGGCCGGCGTTACGTCAAGCGTCTCGTCAAAATCACTGACGGTCTCTCTCCACGCCCGCTTTAGCGTCTCCTGATACTCCTGGACGGATCCTGTCCGATAGAACCAGCGCACAGACAGCTCCACCATGCTCTGTTCCACCGGCCGGATATTGAGGGAGGCCTGTTGACGCTGCTCATATTGCCACCCCTGGGGAATTACAAACGTGATGCCCCCTTCCGGGATCGTCACGGTCTCCCCGCAGACAGTCGAGGACAGCGCTTCTGACTCCGCTTTCTGTAAATAGGCTTCCTCAACCTCCGACTCCTCACCGCTGACTCGATTGCACGCGGTCAGTCCCAATAGACAGATCCATGCGCCCATCCAAGCCAAAATTCTCGGGAAGGCCCTATTCCTCTTCCCAGTTATGCCATACGTTTTGAACATCGTCATCATCTTCCAGCATATCCAATAAATTTTCCATCCCCGAAACGATGGCGGCATCCTTCACTTCCGTCATCGTCTGCGGGATCATGGTGATCTCCGCTTCCAGCATCTCGATACCGGCTTCCTCCAGCGTCTGCCGCACCTGGGAAAAATTCTCCGGGGCCGATATGATTTCACAGGTATCCACATCTGTGCTAAAGTCCTCCGCCCCAGCTTCCAGCGCCTGCATCATCAGCTCCTCCTCGTCCATGCCCTCCGTCAGTTCAACCAAAATCTGCCCCTTCTTATCGAACATGAAAGACACGCACCCGGTGGTGCCCATATTGCCGCCGCTTTTAGAGAAAGCATGCCGCACGTTGGCAGCCGTCCGATTCTTATTATCCGTCAAACATTCCACAATCACCGCGACGCCGCCGGGCCCATACCCCTCATACGTAATCGCCTCGTAGACCACGGCGGAATCCTCCCCCGCCGCCTTCTTAATACTGCGGGTAATGGTATCGTTTGGCATGTTATTGCTCTTACACTTTGCAATGACATCCCGCAGCTTACCGTTGACGGATGGGTCTGGTCCGCCCTCCTTCACGGCGACGGCGATCTCCCGCCCCAGCTTAGTAAAAACTTTTCCCTTTTTGGCATCGGTTCGCTCTTTCTTATGTTTAATATTTGCAAATTTAGAATGTCCTGACATACACGATCTCTCCTTAGTAATTTCTACAAAATTTATTCTACCATCTTTGCGCTAAAATAGCAAGCTTTTTCCCGCCGCCCGTCATTCGACAAAATTCGACATTCAATGTCGAAACTTGCGTTTTTTTATATCTGGTAATTTTAGTAAAACGCTGCTATAATAAAAAATCGAAAATGGAACATTTTTCACGAATTTGCTGCCAAGCAAATGACACGGGGATCGCAAGATAAAGACGGGTGAGCGCGGGGACATAACAATTCAGGAGGGTTTTACTATGAAAACATCTTGTTTGGAGGGAACACGATATATCCATGAACAGGAAATCCAATTTATCTTACACTATTATCTTTGGAAGGATACCCAGAATAGCCGCCCTTGTTATGGTATACGGATCGTAAAAATACAGAGCGTAGACAATCAACCGATTCTAGAAGAAAGCGATCAGATTTTCCTGGAGGACGCCAGCATGGACAAGGCCATATCCCTTTTGAATCTGTTCATCAGCGGAAAAGTTACACCCGTCGGCCTTCAGGATATTATGGATGATTTGACAAAGGGGACGGTTTCCAGTGATGTCTTGGACACCGCAATGTGAGAGATGAGGAAAAGGTTCGATAGAAGCCGTCTGTAACGAGACCGTTTCTACCGCACCTTTTTTTAATCCTTTTGAAATGGGAAAAATACCCACTGGGATTCTACCTTGGCAGCCAGCGCGCGTCCCGACTCCAGCGGCTGTATCTTTCCATCGCTCAGCTCACTGACCAAATGTTGGAAATGCTGCGTGTCAGGTTCCCGGACGAGTACTTGCATCGAAACGGAATCTTCATATTCGATCGCCTCAATCTCATAGCCAGCCTCTGTCAGACCATATTGGATCTTCCCCAGAAGCGGATAGCTCATAGCCAGTGTGTATCGCACGTAGGTGGCTTTTTTCATGATGCCTGCCTCTTCCAGGGCGGCCTTGGCAGAATGTGTGTAGGCGCGGACCAGGCCGCCGGTCCCCAAAAGCGTGCCGCCAAAATAGCGGGTAACCACGATCAACGTATTTTGAACATTGGCCCCCTTGATCACATCCAAAATCGGAAGGCCCGCCGTGCGCGCCGGCTCCCCGTCATCGGAAAATCGCTCCGTCACAGTCTGTATGCCAACGCGATAGGCAAATACATGATGGCGGGCATCCCAGTACGTCTTCCGGATCTCTTCTAAGGCTTCCCTAGCCGCATCCTCCGATTCAACCGGAATGGCCTGCGCCAAAAACCGCGACTTTTTTTCCGTGATCTCCGCAAAGCTGCGCCGGCAGATGGTGCTGTATTCCATGAGGTACATCCTTTCTTATCTCCATGTAAAATGTCTACCTGTCTCTATTATAGCCTTCCCGGCCCATGTTTGCAAGCCTTTTACGGCACCGGCAGCTCCGTCGGCTCATACCCGTTGCCATCCTGTGGAAATTGCAGATAGGCATCGGGAACCTCGCCTGCGAAGGTGCGGTCCACCAACACAAAATCCTGCGTGACTTTCAGCTCGTCGGTAATCAGCGGCGCCATAATTTGAATGATAAACTCCATCCGCAACCATACCCGGTGATTGACTTGATTGATCCCCGCGGCTTTAAATTCCTGGTGGTAGTTGATCCCTGAGTTTCCAATAGGCCGCAGCTTTACGGGAATATCCGGTCCAAACGCTGTCAGCAGCGGATTTCCCGTCACTTGTCCCATGGGGATGTGCAGCGTAAGATCCCCCCCCTCGCCGTAGGCCGCATTCATGGCATTGAGCGTGTTTGTGGAGATGGTGTTAATCGCAACCGTATCCACGCCGCAGGCAACGATATTGCCCTGCGTGTCCCGATAATACTCCACCAAATCTTCAGCCGTACCGCTATATTGCGCCAGGGCCTCTCCCATGGCGGTGTTCATAATATCTGTGGCGGTACTCTCCGCCAGCACTTTGGCCGCAGACACAATGGATGGCACGATATTGCGATACAGCCGCAGAAGTAAGACGCTGAGCGCCAAAACAAGCCCGAGTATAAGAATCCGCCATTTCCAGGCCGCATGATTCGATTTGCGCCGTCGTTTATGCGCCCCCACTCCCCAATCTCTCGACGCCATTCTCTCCCCTCCCGCTGCCGCTCACTACTCCACTATATGCATCTTCACCGCATTTTCATTCAAATTTAATATTTTTTTTATGGATTCACCTTTTTTATTGCCTAGTCTTCTGGTATAATAGCCCATAGAAACATTGTGCCAACTCTGCGTTTGGCAGAGCAATGAATGGAGGTTTCCAATGGATTACAGCAAACATTCAAATAGAAAGCGGCAGTGGAATAAGAGCAAGCACCCGGATAAGATTTATTCCCGGATCTGGCTCAATATCCTTCGGGTTGCCTGCGTCGGCGTACTCGTCTGCGGTTTCTCCCTGGCGGGCATCTTGCTGGGCGGCTTTATGGGAATTATCGATACGGCCCCTGACATCACCATGGACTCGCTAGAGATAGATAAGCTGAGCACGTATATCTATGACCAGGACGGAAATGTAATCAACAAGATACGGACCGAGACCCAGCGCGTCTATATCCCCATCGAGGAGATGTCCGAAAATCTGCTGAAAGCAGTGGTCGCCGTGGAGGACTCCCGATTTTATGAACACAACGGGATTGACATCCAGGGGATCCTTCGCGCCGGCGTCGTGAATCTTCAGGCCAGCGATTCCGCCGAGGGCGGCAGTACGATCACGCAGCAGGTGATTAAGAACCTGGCCCTGACCACCGATAAAAACTGGACGCGCAAAATTCAGGAGTGGTATCTGGCGCTGCGCCTGGAATACGATTTGACACAGGAATATGGCCATGACCGCGCAAAGGATATGATCTTGGAGAAATATTTAAACTTTGTCAATCTAGGCAATTCCACATATGGCGTGGAGGCCGCCTCCAATCGATATTTCAACAAAAGCTCGAAGGACTTGACTCTGTCGGAGGCCGCGGTCTTGGCCGGCGTCATCAATGCCCCCACCCGCTACGATCCCATCAAAAATAAAAACGGGCAGAGCCAACAGCGCCAACAGCTGGTTCTAAAGCGTATGCGGGATCAGGAGCTGATCACCGAGGCTGAATATCAGGAGGCGCTGGCGGATCCGGTATTTGACCGGATTGTGCAGCTCAACGACGATTATAAACAGAGCAATGACGATGTGTATTCGTATTTCGTGGACGCCGTGCTAGATCAGGTGCAGGAGGATTTCGTTGACAAGCTGGGCATGACCAGCTCAGAAGCCTCCGATAAGCTGAACTACGGCGGACTTAAGATCTATATCACTCAGGATGCCTCCATTCAAGAAAAGGTGGACTCCATCCTGAATGATGCCAGCACATTCTCCGCGACGACCCCCTATTATCAGGTCACATATTACCTAACCGTCTTTGACGAAAAGGAGCCTGACAATATGGAGCTGGCAGACAACTATTCCTTCGTCCAACTTCACAGGACAGAGGAGGCATGTTTAGCTGCCATTGAAGAGTATAAACAGATGAAGCTGCCGGAGGGCGCCGAGGTTGGCGAGGACTATGCGGAGCGGACAGAGATCGTCCCGCAGCCCCAGGCCAGCATGAGCGTCATCGACTATCACAACGGCCACGTTCTGGCCCTATATGGCGGGCGCGGCGAGAAGACACAGAACCGTGTGTTTAACCGCGCCGTCGATGCAGAGCGGCAGCCTGGTTCCACCTTTAAAATTATCGCTTCCTACGCCGCAGGGCTGGACACGGGGACAATCACAGCCGCATCCGTCTTTGACGACGTTCCTTTCACCTACGGAGAGTGGTCTCCCGGCAACTGGTGGGGTAACTACTATGAGGGCCTCAGCAATGTGCGGCGAGGTATCGCTCGATCAATGAATATCGTCACCGTGAAAGCGATGCTGGAAACCGGCGTACAGACCAATTTCGAGTATGCGAAAAATTTCGGCTTTTCAACGCTGACCGATGACAAGATGGTCCCCTCTCTCTGTCTCGGCGCTGCGGAGGTGACAAACCTAGAACTGACCGCCGCCTACGGGGCCATTGCCAACGGAGGCGTATACATCGAACCGATTCTGTACACCCGGGTGGAGGACAGCGAGGGCAACCTCGTCCTGGAAAATGTACCGGAAAGTCACTCTGTCATCAAACCCACCACCGCCTGGCTGCTGACCGATATGATGCGCGACGTGGTGAAGGGCGCCAACGGTGGAACCGGAACAGCGGCAAGGTTTAGCACAAGCATGGATATCGCGGGCAAAACAGGGACCACCTCCGAGGTGAACGACCAGGTATTTGCCGGTTATACGCCTTACTATGTCGCCGCCATCTGGACAGGTTTCGATCAAAATGTATACCGGGATTTCGACGGGGATACCCAGGCCCGCTCTCTGAAACGATCCTTCCAGATCGCCATTTGGGGCAAGGTTATGGGGGCCATCCATGAAGGGCTTGAGGCGAAAACCTTTGACCAGCCGGATGGAATCGTGCAGGCCAAGGTCTGCAAAAAATCCGGTTTGCTGGCAACTGAACTCTGCGAGGAGGCCGGTTGCGCCTATTCTGAGTATTTTGTCAGCGGCACTGTGCCTACGGACCGCTGCGAGACCCATGTGGCGGTCACAGTCTGCAAGGAGAGCGGCCTGCCGCCAACGGAATACTGCCCGGATGACCAGATCGAGACGAAAATCTTCATCCAACGGACCGCGGAGCAGCTGGAATCCATAAGTCCGGAGGACTACGACAAGATCCAGGATTTTGCCGACGAGCTCCCGGCCGGACAGACCCCCGATGATTCCTCCTCCGATACCAAATGCAATATCCACACGAAGGAGTGGTATGAGCAGCAGAATAACAGCAGCAATATCCTGGATCCCTTCCTGCCGCCGTGGTGGCCTAGTGAAGGCAATTCCAGCTCCGATCCGAATACCTCATCTTCCACATCAAACTCCAATTCCACGCCAAATCATGCCGAGTCCTCCTCTCCAAATGAGGAATCCCGGCCGTAAAAAAGAACGCCAATCGTCTTCGGACGGCTGGCGTTCTCTTTGTTAAGCTCAGGCGCAGGCGCCAAGGCACCGCAGCAAGCGTTCCATCTCCCGTATCCCGGCGCGCTGGGATACGAGAATCGCCTGAATAATTGGATCAAGCTCCGGGCAGATGGAGAACCGCAGGGCATTTTCGCACATTCGAAGCGCGCCCCGGTGGTGGGGAATCATTTCCCGCATAAAATTGGCATTGATATCATTCGTTGCGCAGGCTGTCCGCATCTCGCAAAACATGGTCTCAGCAATCTGGTCAAATCGGCGCTGGTAGAGACGCAGATCCTGTTCCGAACTACACAGTTCGCTGCACCGGTCCAGCACACACATCATATTCTCAATACTGCGCATCTGTTCGGCTATAATATTGGCGGCGATGTTCTGCAAGGGGACAAGGGTTGTATATTGTAGGATATTGTATGACATATCGATGGCCGCTTTATGGTGGGGAACCATCTGGACAATGAAATTGTGGGAAATGCTATTCTCCAGCTTCGCATCCGTCATCCCGCGAACCATTTCGTCCAGGATCTCATAGAAACAGGTAAGATACTTCTTGGTCACTTGACTGAATTCGCATTGATGATGCATCATGTTTCGTCCTCTCCTTTCTCTCTACTAGTGTATGAGCCAGAAGAGGAACTTGTGACAGGCCCGCTTCGCTATCTGGCAGATTTCATCTGCGAAAATTTGACTTTATAATTGCGGATCTCAAAGGGCTTGAGCACTGTCTGGATTCGATCTCCCGTTTGCCACGCCTCCTGTTCCTCCTCCAGAATATTGCACAGCGCAAAGGCCTGAATTCCAAAATCCGAAGTGATCGTCACCGGCGCCCTTCCGCCATGGCACTCGTGGACTCGCAGCACAAGGCAATCCTCGTCTTCCGCCTTTTTTACCGCATCGATGCAGATCTGATTTGACGATAGGGCGAAGAGCTGCCGTCCCGCGGCTACCGACCCGCCCTCTGCCCATATCAGGGGGAGATTCAGCGCGGTGCCTTCCTCTATGGTCCCGCCGTCCAGAAGGCCCCCTACATGGGGATATAGGGAATAGGTAAAAGAGTGAACTCCCATATCCGCCTCCGTGTCAGGACTCTTAGAACTCTTCAGCAGTGACAGTTTCACAGTGCGATCCTTAATATTGTACCCATATTTGCAGTCGTTCAGAAGGCTGACGCCGTACCCTGCCTCTGACAGATCGGCCCATTTATGGCCGACCACCTCAAACCGCGCCCAATCCCAACTGGTGTTAAAGTGTGTCGGGCGCTCTACATGGCCGTACTGGATGTCATACGTGGCCTTCGTGCTGCGGATATCCGTCTCAAAGGCGGCCTTCAACAGCCTATGGTCTTCATGCCAATCCACCTGGGTTTCAAAGTCGATGCGGCGGCTATCCCTGTACACCACCATCCTCTGACAGATTGTAGAGCGGTTGTAGCGGTACGCCATCCCCAGCACCGCCTTCAAAGGTCCACTCTCGACTAGGCGCACCGGCTCGGCCAAAGCCGCCTCTTCCCTCTTCTGTGTGTAAAAAATATCAATATCCCAGGCATCGTGAGCCATGGGTTTATCCTCGAAAATTTCGAGGACATTTCCACGGCCACCTTCCGCTAAGACCTGGCGGTCTTGCTCTCTGTCATATATCCGGCTCAGGGCGCCATTTTCTGTCCAAGCGATAGCATAGTAGGGGGTCTCCAGTGTCCTCGCACTCAAATCCACGGATACCCAATCAGCATCCTTCTGGGCCTGCCCCAGGGCACAATAGATTGTTTCACAGGAGAGAGGTTTGATCTGAACTAAAACTTCTGCAAATCCATCGGCCACCTGTGCCTCAAGCGCTTGTCCCTGTGCATTGGTATACTTCTCAAACCCTTCAGAGACAGGAAGCCGCACCCTATCCTTCCGCGGGAAGCTGGAGAAATTATACACCGTAACTGCCCGCTCATCCGCCTGGGATAAGCGGTTCAGCGCCTCCGCCTCGATGCGCTCCACCTGCCCCAATGTAGCCGCATACTCCTTCGCGCTGTCCTCATACACTTCGCGGATGGACGAACCCGGGATGATATCATGAAATTGATTTCTCAGCACAGTTTCCCAGCAATCATACAGCGCCTCGCCTTCATAGATGCCGCCCGAGAGATACGCCATAGAGGACAGCCATTCCGCTTGGGCAAGCTTGAATTCCAATAGGCGATTCATCTTTTTGTTGTGCGCCTGGGTCGTATAGGTACCGCGGTGGTACTCTAAATACAGCTCGCCGTCCCATGTCGCCACCTCCGTCCCTGCGGCGCTGGCATCCCGGTGTATCCCATCGAAAAATTCAGCCGCCGTCCCGGTCTTTACATGGGGCAGCCCGGGGATCGCATCCATGGCACGGCGCATCTTCAACATATCGCGGTTGACACCGCCGCCGCCGTCACCGTATCCGTAGGAGATCAGCGTATCATGGCTGATCTCCTTATTCTTGAATTTCTTCCAGCTGCCTATTACGCTGTGAGGATTCAGATAGCCATTGTAGGTAGAGTACCGGTTGTCAAAGCTAGCGCCTTCGCCGGGCACCTCGATAAAATACGTCAAAACCTCCGAGCCATCCATTCCACGCCACCAAAATAAATCGTTAGGAATGGTGTTGAACTGATTCCAGCTGATTTTCGTCGTCATGAAGGTTTTAAGCCCGCAGACCTTCATAATCTGTGGCAGAGCCCAGCTGTAGCCAAAGACATCCGGAAGCCAAAGATACTGACAGGTGACGCCCATTTCATTCTTGAGATATCGAATTCCGTGCTGAAACTGTCTGGCAAGGCTTTCTCCGGACGTGACATTGCAATCCGCTTCCAGCCACATGCCTCCGTCCGCTTCCCATCTTCCCTCTCTCACCTTTTCCCGGATCTTAGCAAAGAGCTCCGGGCAGTCTTCCTGGATATACCGGTACAGCTGTGGCTGCGTCTGGAGAAATATATACTCGTCAAATTCCTCCATCAGCCGAAGAACCGTGCTAAAGGAACGCATCGCTTTTTCTCTCGTGTGCTTCAGTCTCCACAGCCACGCCACATCAATATGCGTGTGCCCCACACAGTGAACGGTGATATCGCTCCGCTTTTCCAGCCTTCCAAGTTCCTCCAGCAGGACTGTCAGGGCGTCCTCCACCGTGCGGTGAAATGCATCCGCGTCCCAATTGATCTCCAAAAGAGCCTTATCCAGCGCCTGCATCAATTCATAGCGCTCACAGCGGTCTTTTTCCAGCAGCCCAATGGTCTCCGCAACCGCTTTCGCGTAATAATAAAACTGATCCGCCGCCTTGTGGAGATAGCCGATCTCCGCCTGCGAAACCCGATGACGCTGTTCCCTCCTGGGCCCCCCTCCTTCAAGTCCGGTCCACAGCATAAAGGTTAGTTCCGTCTCCTGACCTTGATAGCTCTGGAATACAACGTCAGGATGATTCGTATCGACCCCCTGATACGGGTGGCCATTGACATAGAGCAGCGATTCAAACCCACTGTTATGCCCACCCCCCGTCTTCCCGAAATCGAACCGCCCCACGACTTCATACCCCTCGCGGGCCTGTGGCATAACCACCTTCTTTTGCACCCACAGATAGCGGTCGCGGCCTTGAAAATCGTCTCCCACATTCAGCGTTCCACCTTGGATGTGGTCAGGCATGGAACAGTACACCGCATCAACCCCCAACGTCCCCTCCATGGCCGTCAACGGCGCGATACTGACCATATCCACGTACCGGCGATCTTCCAATTCCCTTACCCGACATGCAAACTTTTCCTCTGTATAAAACACCCGGCTACCCCTTTCTTAAATCCATTTTATAAATTTATGGTATCAGCTTTTGGGTGTAACGTCAATATAAAGATTAAAAAATTGCAAAACAAAAGCTCCATCCATAATGGAGCTTTGCCGCTCTATTTTTTTGATTGGGGATTAAATAATACAGACGCCAAATATCCAAATAGGATGGCAGCGCCGACGCCGCCGGCTGCCGCCTTAAAAGGTCCCGTAAATACGCCCAGTATGCCGGAACTTTGCACCTCTTCCATGGCGCCCTTGGCCAGGGTATAGCCAAAGCCCGTCAGGGGAATGGTGGCGCCGGCTCCCGCGAAATCAACCAAGGGTTGATACAGGCCCAGTCCCGTCAGGATAGCCCCTGCCACAACGAAAATGACGACGATTCTAGCCGGCGTCAGCTTCGTGCGCTGTAACAAAATCTGTCCCACCACACAAATGAGTCCTCCTACGATAAATGCTTTTACAAACTCCACCGCAAACTCCTCCTATTCCTTCTCAATGACAACGGCGTGCGCTACGCAGGGGATGCTCTCCCCCTGCTGAGTGCTCAGAGGGCTTAGCAGCGCGCCGGTCGGGATCAACAGCGCTCGATGAAACGCCCCCTTTTGGATCTCCGATAGCAGATATCCTGCCATGGTGACAGCGGAGCAGCCACAGCCGCTTCCGCCCCCATGGGTATCCTGCGCTTCCTTATCATAAATCTGGATTCCACAGTCTGTATACCGCTCATCCAGCAGGAACCCATCTTTTTCAAGCAGCTCCCGGGTCAGCTGGGTCCCGTAGTATCCCAGGTCTCCGGTGATAATCAGATCATAGTAATCGGGACCCCGGTTCAGATCTTGGAAGTGAGCCTTCATAACGTCGGCCGCCGCCGGCGCCATGGCTCCCCCCATGTTGAACGCATCCTTGATCCCGTAGTCCACGATCTTCCCCGCTGTAGCCGCCGTAATACGCGGCCCCTCTCCATTGGCCCCTAGAACGAGGCTGCCGCTTCCCGTCACGGTCCAAGTTGCATAGAGGGGCCTCTGGCTTCCGTAGTTCAGCGGCATTCGGAATTGTTTTTCCGACGTACAGAAATGGCTGGAAGCGGAGACCGCCACATAATCGGCAAATCCTCCGTCAAGCAGCATGGCGCCAACCTCCATGGAGAGTCCCATGGTGGAGCATGCTCCGTACATCCCCAAAAAAGGAATCGAGAAATCGCGGATAGCAAAATGCGAGGCTGTCAGCTGATTCAGCAAGTCCCCAGCCAAAATATACTGAATGTTCTCCTCT
>CAUFVC010000007.1:0-19470 GCA_959029275.1 uncultured Eubacteriales bacterium
CCCCGCCTGCCACTCCAAACAAAAACGTGAGCCTCCGCCTCTTGATCAGCAACAAAATGGCGAGCAGGATCAGAATTCCAACATCCACGATTATGTAGAGCGTGTTCATCGAACGCGCCGCGATGATTTCTCCCATGAAACTCCCCCCGGATTATATCGTTTTCCCTATCATAGCAGGAGTTTCTCATTTTGTAAAGCGCCTATTTCTAACGATCGTACCATTTTGACTGCTCATTGTACAGCCTTGCATAGATCCTATTCTCTTCCATCAGCTGGCGGTGCGTCCCGTCCCCCACAATTCTTCCTTTATCAAAGACTATGATCCTTTGCGCCAGTGCCGCCACCGATATTCGGTGCGTAACAAATATAACGGTCTTATCCCCCGCTAAATCCATATACTTTTGGAATATCTCCGATTCTGCTAACGGGTCAAGATTGCTGGTCGGTTCGTCGAGAACAATGATGTTCCTATTCCGATAACAGGCCCTGCTGATCGACAATTTCTGCCACTGTCCCCCTGAGAGATCGCGTCCGCCCACATCCTTGCCTAGAAGCTCGTCTTTCATCCCAGCGCCGATGCCTCCAAATTCTAGAGCTCCCTCTATCATCTTTTCGTCGCGCGGCCGATGCGTATCTCCCAAATAGACATTGTCTCCAACGGTAAACGTTGTGTATTTGGACGGCATCTGGACTACACAGCTTGTAGCCGAGAATCTGCTTTCGCAGTTTAACCCATCGGAAACCTGGCTGTTAAAGGTAACCGAACCGCTGGAGGGTTCCAACAGCCCCGTCAGTAAACTGACAAACGTGGTTTTTCCCGCTCCATTTTCTCCTACCAAGGCCACCCGTTCCCCTCTGCGGATCGAAATGTTGATATCCTCTAAAACGGTGTGATCTGTCATGGGATACCGATAGGACACGTTATTGAATTGTATAGGATCTGCGGTGGGATCCGACTCCTCTCCGCCTTCTTTAGGGTCTTCCTTCAAATCCATAATTTGGAAAAACGTGGTCGCCTCATTGCGCTTTGAAATGAACTGGGCAATGCCCGTAATAAGGCTTCCCATGTCCGAAATGAGCGTGGATACCAGCGACAAAACTGCACTCAACGCGCCGACTGTGATTTTTCCGGCCGTCATTAACAGGATCGCAAGAAAGCAGGATGCAATATTGGCCAAATTAGAAATCAAAGAGTTACCGCAATTGAGAATCGTCCTGTTGCGGTAGAGTTTCTTTTCGTTTTTGGTGTACTGTTCGATCTGTCTCTTCCATTTGTCATAAAAAAAATCATACAGCCCCATCGTCTTAATCTCTTTTGCCCCGGCGCCGAGCATGATGTCCTGATAGTAGTTTGCCTGGCGCTGAAGCTTTGTGTTATCTTGAATAAATTTGTACCGAATTTTTTCATCGATGAAAACGGTAAAAAATACAGGCAAAGGTAACACCAGCAAAATGAGGCACAGCCACGGGCTATAGATATACAGAGTCGCGGCAATGGAGACAACGGATATGGCTTTCGCCAAAATCGCATAGCTCTGCTGCATCACGCCTCGGCTGATCCCATTCCAACTGTCATTCATAAATTGCATGTTTCGATTCACTATATCATTCATCTGAGGAATTTCCCAATATTCATATTGAATCCTGTTGAGCTTTCGGTATACATTCGACAGAATGCGCTCTTGAAAGCGGTTCTCCTGTACAATATTCAACTGCTCGATATCTTCCTGCCCTTCGAGACAGCGGCACAGAATATCCGTTGCAATATTGATCAGGTAATAGCCTAAGAGAAGCAAAATAACGCCCAGCAGCGATTCATGGAACGCGCCCCCCGATAGGGTGTCCACATACCGCCCCCACAGCACAGCCGACAGCGGGCGCAGCAGAGACAAGAGAACGTACAATCCCAAATAGAGCAGCGCAATTGTCTTTGAATTCTTTACAACATACATCCACATTCTCACAAGATTTTTAAGGGCAGGCTTTTGTATTGATACGACATCACGTTCTATATCCGTTGTCCGGTCCGGCATTTCCATCCCTCCGTTTTCTAGTGGCATGTACTCCCCTATTCGCAGGATTCATACCAGTGTTTTTGTGCTTGAAACATTCTTGCATATAAACCGTCAGTAGCCATCAATTCTGCATGGCTGCCGCTCTGCACAATGTTTCCTTCAGCTATCACCAGAATTCTATCGCAGATCGCGGTGGAGCCCAGGCGATGGGTGATGAACAGTGAAGTCTTGCCATCGGCCAGCTTTGCGAAATCTTGATACAGCTGGCTCTCCGCCATGGGGTCAAGCTGGCTTGTGGGTTCATCCAAGATCAATATTTTTTTATCTCCCAAAAAGGCCCGTGCCATAGCGATTCTCTGCCACTGTCCCCCAGATAAGTCCACGCCCTCATCAAACATGCGCCCAAGGATCGTATCCCAGCCATTGGAAAAAGTCTCTATGAATTCATATGCGCCAACACTCTGTGCCGCTTCCTGGATCGCCTCATCCGAATATGGTTGACAGATATCGCCTACAGCAATATTCTCTTTTACTGAGATATTATAGCGCATAAAATCTTGAAAAACCGTTCCATATAGTTTTGAAATTTTTTCCGGGGACCGCAAGGAGTCGATTGACTGCCCTCCGACTAAGATCTCCCCCTTATCCGGAGTGAACAGCCCGAGAAGCAGTTTAATCATTGTGGTTTTCCCTTCCCCGTTTTCCCCTACGATGGAAACTTTTTCTCCGTCCTGAATTGTAAACGTTAGGCCTTTGAGAATATCCCGGTCCGTTCCAGGGTACCGAAACCATACATCTCGAAATTCTATGGAGCCGTCTGCGGGTAATTCCGTATCCGCTCCCTCCGGTTCTTCTGAGAGCTCAAAAAAGCGTTCATAGTATTCAAAGGTGTTGGCATGAAAGGGGCCGCCGCGCAGTATAGTCGTCGTCTTGTCTAAATCTCTATACATAGAGCCAAATATCAGCAGTGACAGAGACACTAACATCCCCAATCCGATACGCTGATGGCTGAACATCCACAATAGCAGGAGCACATTCAAAATAGTCGAAATTCTTGCCACGTTGCCGCTTGTCAAAATCTTTCTTATATGCTTTACATAATATTTTTCATATTCTCGGTTTCTCCGATTCTGCCTCGTCTTATACTCGGAAACCAAATAGTCCGACGCCTGGTGCAGTCGATTTTCCTTTACCACCTCCCTGGTACACAAGAACTTGCCGAGAATTCCGTTGCTGTAATCCATATCCCAATAGGATTCCATTTCATTATAAATTTCATAATTCAATCCAAGGGAAAAATGGAATTCCACTAAAAAGGGGATTAACACTGTAAAAACGAGCCACCATTCCGCTTGCGCCAACAGATAAAACGACCCTAACACAGAGACCAGCGCCGAAAGGGTGGTGGTAAAATACATGGGGAAAAGGATTCTGGCGGCATTTTCGGTCCGATTGAAGGCTTTATCGATAATCTCCATCGACTGCGGATTTTCAAAGTGCTCATACTTTAGCTTTTTAAGCTTTTTGATCATTTTCGAGCGGAAGGTTGTGCGCAGCGCTAGCTGCGTGCGGGGCTGTACAAAACTTTGAATATAGAGACTCGCCAAGCTGGGGATCAGAGAAATGATCAAAAACAGGAGCAGCACCGGCGCCATATGCGAGAGAGGGAGTGTCCCGTCCGCCACCCGCATTCCACTGTCAATAATCTGATTCAAGCTCCATGTCATCAAGGGCGGACAACAGCCCTGGACAATGGATACAAAAATGGTACTCGCCAATAGGAACGGGCTATCCTCTTTTAAAATATGGAGCAAATATCGATACGCATGGCAAATTCTTTTTATTTCTTTCATATGCTTTCCTCCCATTTACATGGCATACACAAAGATCTTCTGCCTATAGTCCCTCAAACTGTTTATGTAGTAATCGTATCACAGTTTCGATCCTTTTTTAACTTTTATAAAATAAAATGTAATGCTTTACATTTGCATCAGAGTGTAGTATACTAAGACCGAATTAGGCGATCCCATAAAGCGCCAAATCCTTATTAGCAGGAGGGAAATATCATGGAAAAAGTATACGTGCAGGTCTATTCCGTAGGTGCGGAGCCGGAGAGTATGCCGGAGAAGCTGGAGAGGCTTGCCAGCATCGGCTACAGCGGCGTTGAATTCGCCGGATATGGCGGCTTGGATGCGAAAGAAATGAAAAAGGCCTTGGCCAACACCGGGCTGGAGTGTGTATCCTCCCACATTGGATTGAACAACATCCAGCAGGAGCTGGAGTACTTAGCGGAGATCGGTTCCAAAATGGCAGTCTGCCCCTGCTATCATATCTGCAACCGCGACGATGCGCTTGCCTTGGCGGAACTGTTAAACAAATGTGGCGAGCAGGGGGCGAAGTATGGAATCCGCGTCGGATATCACAATCACACTTACGAGTTCTGGCAGGACGGCGGACAGTATCTGTTGGATTATGTGATCCAAAATATCGATCCCAAGTATGCCGGCTTCCAGCTCGACTGCGGTTGGGCCAGCGCCTCCGGCGTTATCCCCCAGGATTACATCAGCCAGTACCCGGGACGCCTGATGTCCATCCACGTGAAGGAAAATAACGCTGTCATCGGCCCAGAAAATCCGAACCCGGACCCCAATGCGGTTCCGCTTACGGACGAGGAGCGGGCCGCCGCCAATGCCCGCCGCCAACGGCTCAATTGCCCCACCGGCCAGGGCATCGTGGACTGGAAACAGGTCAAAGCCGCCGCCAACGCCCAGGGTGTCGATACCTTTATTGTGGAGCGGGAGTGGAGCTACAATACACCGCAGAATCGCTGGGAATGCCTCAAGGCGGACTGTGAATGGCTTAAGGCCAATCTATAACAATGGCGTTTACAGACGAGAGGGAGTGGCCCGCAGGGCGCTCCCTCTCATTTTGCTAGCGGCATCTAGGCCCGTCTCCCCAAAATCCGGACAATTCCCTCATCGAATTCACAGTTGCGGCGATACTCCACCAGGGCCAATCCGTCCTCCAGCCGGACGGTAAACTGATCCACATAGGGTGTGGTATAATACGCCACCGCAAAGCAGTAGACCGTCTCCCCGATCCACGCTCCGGACATGGCTATCTTTTCATAGACGTGAAGGCCAATGGACGATGTATGCGGATCCGCAGTGGAATGGCCATCCTTCCAGCATCCGTACCCTAGTTCACCCGTCAGCTCGCTGCCCCTTATTTTCAGGCAGGCCGTACCCTCCGCAAAATCCAGTGCCATAGACTCCAGACCAACGCAATTGCGCTCAAACTGGAATTCCTCCCTCGCCGTATGAGATGGCGACCGGGCTGCCCCTTCGGGGACCGGCAATTGCAGGGAATCCAACGTATCGGCCAAGAGCGCTTGTTCCGCTTCATCGTCCGGCAAGCTCCCCTCCGGCTTCACTCCTGGGAGCAAAATATCCCAGATCCGTGCCAGAATCCCCCCCATATCCACGCTTCCCGATGTGATTGCCATGACCATATCCTGCTTAGGCATCACGATGCAGTACTGGCCGTGGGCGCCATCACCGCGAAATACCCCCTCCGGCTCACAGCGCCAGAATTGGTACCCGTACCCCTGCGACCAATCCCCCGGCCCCTCCCCATTGGAAATCTGCCAAGCGCTGGCCGCCTCGATCCACTGGGGATTTAAGAGCTGCTTCCCCCCGTAGGCGCCTTTTTGCAGGAGGAAGGTCCCGAATTTGGCGATATCCTCCGTCTTAATATTCAGCCCAAAACCGCCCGTGTTGATCCCTTTAGGGCATGTCTCCCACCATATGTCATGGATGTCCAGTGGTTCAAACAGGCGGGGTTTCAAATACTCACACACCGTCAGGCCCGTACATTTTTGGACAATGGCGGAAAGCATATAGCTCGCGGGCGTGTTGTAGACGAACTGGCTACCCGGCTCCTTGTCCACATAGGACGAAAGGAACGCATACACCCAGTCGGACTCCTGGCTATCTCGAAAGTTCCACGGCTCCCGGCTGTGTCCCGTGGCCATCGTCAGAAGGTGTTTCACTTTCATTCGCGCCATGGTCTCACAGGGGGCGTAGGGCAGTACATCCGGGAAAAAAGAGAGCACTGTATCCTCAAGGCTCAGCCGCCCCTCCTGCACCGCGAATCCTATGGCAGTCGAAGTAAAACTCTTGCTCAGGGAAAACATGACATGATTTTCCTCCGGCCGGTAAGGCCTCCACCATCCCTGGGCAACACAGATATTGTGGCGCAGGATCATCACCGAATGAACCCCCAGCGCCGCCTCCTCCCACGATTTCAAAAGCCGAAGAATAGCGCCGGCTTCGATGCCGGCCTCGCTTGGTCTCCCCATCCTCCATTCCTTCATTGCCAAATCCCTCCTCCAATCAGTCTTGCGATGCCCCCGCCAGTCCATTACCTTTCATACTGCCATGGAACATAGGGAAGTATTCCCCATGTGATCTCATCCGCATAGTGAACCTCTGTATGTATCATAGAACGGAAGTCGGCGTATGTTGCCTTTATACACGGGAACTCACTGCATTCTCTACATTCGGAAATTCCTTTACCGGGTGTACGCTTTAGCGTGACAAGGGTCATCTTTACAATAACAGTCCGCGCTATAACAGCCATTGCATCGCATACTCCAGTCATTAATAAAAAAATTATATCTCGAATTGAGTTAAAAATCAACCATTTGTTCGCATAGAATGGTAAACTCGTTATACAAGATTTTGTCATCGTTTTCTTCGAATCCCCTTGACAATCTGGATCATTTCTGCTAGACTATCATCACACCTATGAGTAAGAAGAGTACTCTGAGAGGTTCCTTTCCAGGGAGCCGCCGGCAGTGGGACGGCGGCATGTGAACACTTAGACGAATGGGCTTACGAGGGCGGGCTGAACGGCGTGTATCGCGTGCTCAGTAGTACCCGACGGGATCTCCACCCGTTATCCTGGGAGCATATATTGTTGTATATGGAGCAAGAGGGCGAAGGAATTCGTCAATATGGGTGGTACCGCAGAAGCAACAGGCTTTTGTCCCAGCAAGCGCTGAGACAAGAGCCTTTTTAATTTCATCATGAAAGGAGATTTTAAATTATGAAAACCGTACCTCACCGTTTATATCTCACAGAAGAGCAGATGCCCAAGCAGTGGTACAATCTCCGCGCCGACATGAAGGAACTCCCGGATCCGCTTATCAATCCGGCCACCATGCAGCCAGCGACAGAGGCTGACCTCTACCCTGTTTTCTGTGAAAAATTGGCCCACCAGGAGTTGGACAATGAAACCCGCTACATCGATATCCCCGAGGAAATCCAGGAGATGTATAAGATGTACCGGCCCTCCCCCCTGATTCGCGCCTATAACCTGGAAAAAGCGCTGGATACGCCGGCTCGCATCTATTACAAATTCGAGGGCAATAACACGTCGGGGAGCCACAAATTGAATTCCGCTATCGCCCAGGCGTATTATGCGAAAGAACAGGGCATGACCGGCTTAACGACGGAGACCGGCGCCGGTCAGTGGGGAACCGCCCTCTCTGAGGCCTGTTCCTATTTTGGACTTGACCTGACGGTCTTCATGGTAAAAGCTTCGTTTGAGCAGAAGCCTTATCGCAAAGCCATCATGCAGACCTTCGATGCAGAGGTTATCTCAAGCCCCAGCAACACCACCAACGCCGGGCGCGCCATCTTGGCGGAACATCCGGATACGACGGGCAGTCTGGGCTGCGCCATCTCCGAGGCTGTCGAGAAAGCGGTCACGACTCCCGGGTACCGCTATGTGTTGGGATCTGTGCTGAATCAGGTTTTGCTGCACCAATCCATTATCGGGTTGGAAAGCAAAATCGCCATGGAGATGTTGGATGAATACCCGGATATAGTAATCGGGTGCGCCGGTGGCGGCTCCAATCTTGGCGGACTGATCGCGCCTTTCATGCAGGATAAACTGCTAGGCCGCGCGAATCCGCAAATCATCGCCGTGGAACCGGCATCCTGTCCATCTCTGACCCGCGGCCGCTATGCCTATGATTTTTGCGATACCGGCAGGGTAACCCCCCTGGCCCGCATGTACACCCTGGGTTGCGGCTTCATCCCCTCGCCCAATCACGCCGGAGGATTGCGCTACCACGGCATGTCCCCCATCCTGTCCAAGCTGTACCACGATGGCTACATGAGCGCCGTATCGGTGGAGCAGACGAAGGTCTTCGAGGCGGCCACCTTGTTTGCCAAGATGGAGACGATCCTGCCAGCGCCGGAGTCCTCCCACGCCATTTATGCCGCCATGGAAGAAGCGCGGCGCTGCAAAGAGACCGGCGAAGCCAAAACTATACTGTTCGGCCTCACCGGAACCGGCTACTTTGATATGACCGCCTACACGGCATTTCATGACCACACGATGACAGACTATATCCCCACCGATGCGGATCTGGAAATCGGTTTCGCCGGTTTGCCGAAGATTCCCGGCATTCAGGAATAAAGCCAACCACATGTACAAAGGAGGCCCCTCAACGCCATACATGGCTTGAGGGGCCTTTTTCACGCCTGGAGTCGTCTCTTCTGCAAACTTTTTATTCCTCAAGAAATCCGATAAACAGCCGATTGAATCGCTCCAATTCATCATAAAAAATGCCGTGTCCACTGTTCTCAAAGGCAAAAAGCTGCGCACCTGGTATACATACCTTCTGTACCAATCCCAGCTCAAAAGGCACGATCTGATCCTTCTTGCCGTGGAAAATGCCTGTGGGAACCTTTGCCCACTCCAGGTCTGCGCACCCATCCTCATCCCGCAGGGCATACGCGGTTTTGACCATTCCAATCCCCGAAGCATCCAGGGCTAAACCGCGAAACCAATCTTTGACCGCGTCGCTATGAGGGCAGGCGAGCAATTGACGGCTAAAGTCATACGCCTGCTGCGGGCGATCTGTCTGCGACAGTGCAATCAGAGATTCCGCTGTCGATCGGGGAACGCCATAGGGAAATCCCGGGCAGCAGGTAAAGCGCGGCGCGGCAGCGCCCAGCAGCGCCAACCGGCACACGCCAAAGCCCCGATGGCGCCGCATATACCGGAGAACAATGGCCCCGCCCATTGAAAATCCCACCAGGACAAATCGATTTAACCGCAAAGTCTGGACCACCTGAAACACATCATCAGCCAGACGATCATACTCATATCCACAGGCCGGTGCATCGGAACGCCCGAAGCCCCTCAGATCCATCGTAACCACTCGATACCCTCTGTCCGCCAAGATTCTAGTCTGGTATTCGTACATGGCAGCCGACAGAGGCCATCCATGGATCATCACCACCGTTTTTTTACATGTTGGATTTAGATCATATACGGCGATTTTAACATTGCCATCGACGGTAATATAATACATCAACACCAACTCCTTTTTTCTTAGTATATGAAAAAAGGAGACATAGGTGACAAGCCACAGCCGCCTAGGGGAGTGGGACGTAAAACTTTCGGAATTTTCCCGGCGACACCCCATATGTATCCCGAAAAGCCCTATCAAAAGACTTTGTATCCGGGTATCCCACAGCCTCCGCAATCTGTGCCACCGTCAGAACACTATCTTTTAAAAGTTTGATACTCTCATTCATTCGATACTGAATCAGGTATTGATAGGGCGAGAGACCAACGGATTTTTTAAAGAGTCGGGTAAAGTATTGTGGGTTGTATCCGGACAGGCCGCTCAGATCTTCCACACGTATGGGTTCCCGTATGTGCTCCGCTATGTATAGAAGAACCTTTGAAATTTCAAACGCCGGTTGCCCTAGAATTCCGTTCTCATGCAGATACGCCTCGAACACATCGGACAGCATGGATACAAGCTTCGGCTGCCCTGATACAACGGCGGCGCGAAGGGTCTGAAAAAGTCCCTGCAAGACTCCATCTTCGGAAAAAGGAATGGCAATCAGTTCCTGGACCAGCGTCGGGAATAGATCCAAGTGCAGATACGTACAGACCAGTGGATCTTCAGGATTGTGGTGCATCTGGAAGCAGGAGGCGGATGGGAATAGATACACGTGATTATGCCGCAGCCTTTGGAAAGTCCGATCGTCCTCATACCAAACTTCGCCGCCCTGAACCCAATACACTCGGGAGAAGCCCGGGGGAATCTTCTCCTCCACAAGCCAGCCGCGCTGTACCCGCCCATCTCCAAAGTCTAGTACCATCCGCTCCCCCTCCCAACAAAGAAACTCATTTGTTTTTATTGTACCGCGTTCCCGCAAAAAGTCAAGATTTGCGTATAAAATCGCAGTATATGCCCTATCCATCTACAGTTTTCGCATAGTATAATAAAGCCATTCTAGAATAAGTGGAGGCGTCTGCTATGTGTCTTTCGCAACAGGAACGAGATCTGCTCCGGCAGTTAGGCTCCCGCTATATGGAAATTGCGGTCTTGCCTGTACAAAAAGAAAAAATTAGCCTTTGGAAATCGTTAAATCGAGGCGCCATGCAGCGCCCTATGGTCGTCATAGACCAACATCCTTGGCATGAGCTCAACGCAACGGGCGCTCTGACCTGTCAAGTCCAAGATTCCTATTGGCGCGGAGTGGAGGATCATCTGCGGAAAACGATCTATGCCTGGGATAACTTTCCCGTCGATATGGTTGTGGACCCGTTTATCGCCATCCCTCCCTCCCTGACCAATTCCGGCTATGGTATTAACGCCGTCACCACCTTTTTAGCTCAGGAAGAGGGGGGCGTGGCGTCACAGCATTTTGAGAATGTTCTCAAGGATTGGGACGACATTGAAAAAATCCAGCCAATGAGATTGACCTACAATTCCCATCAAACCATGCAGCATCTTGAGGAAGCAAAGGAAATCTTTAAGGGAATCGCGCCCATTCGCGTCAGCGGTATGCAATTTCACCTTGGCGTCTGGGATACTATCTCCATGCTCATGGGCGTGGAAACCATCTATTATGAATTGCTGGACCGCCCTGAATTTTTGCACGCCATCATGGAACGCTTTACCTCGTCCGTCCTATCTGGAATTGAACAGGCCAACGCCCTCGGCTTACACGGGGATGCCCTCAATACCTGTCACTGCTCTTACATCTATACGGATGAGCTTCTCCCCGACAGCGGTGCAGGTAAGGGACCCTATTCGCAAAATTGTTGGGCCTTCGGATTGGCACAGCTTTTCTCTTCGGTATCCCCTGAAATGACAGAGGAATTTGAGCTCCCCTACATTTCGCGGATGGCTGAGTCTTTTGGCATGATCTATTATGGCTGCTGCGACCGGCTCGACGACCGGCTTGATATCATCAAGCGCATTCCCCATCTAAAAAAAGTCTCGTGCAGTCCCTGGAGCCATGTGGATGCCTTCGCGGAAAAGATCGGGCCAAGCCTCGTAATGTCCAACAAGCCGAACCCCGCCTACGTGGCCGCCCATGATTTCGACTGTGACCTTGTGCGGCAGGATCTTCAAAGGACCTACGACGCCGCGAAGCGAAACCATGTTAATCTGGAATTCATTTTAAAGGATATCTCTACTACACGCCATGAACCGGAACGCCTTCGCCAGTGGGCGGAGATTGCCATGGAAGTGGCGTGTCAGTAATACCTATACAACAAAAAAGCTGTTGCATCCATGGGGATTCCCACAAACGCAACAGCCCACACCCGTCCTTAACGCGCCGCCAGGACAGAGGCCTCATACTTTTTCACATCATTCAGCCAGTCAAGACCTACCCCCGCATTTTTCTCAGCACAGTAATAATCCCAAACCAGGCTAAAGGCTGAGGCTCTAAACTCTTGAGCCATGGCAAGGCGCGCGGTCACATCTCCGTCAGCCTCCGCCTTCTTCATCAAGTCAACCGGCTGCAACAAGGCTGCCAGCATAGCCTTTCTCGTATTGCGCAGGCCGATGATCCACGCCGCGATGCGGTTGATGGAGGCATCGAAGAAGTCCGTGGCGATGTAGGTATCTTGTAGCTTTCCAAGGCGAACCAGCTCTTCCATGATGGACTTCGTCTCATCGTCGATGGCCACCACGTGATCCGAATCCCAGCGGACAGGCCGGGACACATGCAAAAGAAGGGAATCAGAAAATGCAAAGATCGCGCCCAGCTTGGCCGATACCACCTCCGTGGGGTGGAAATGACCTGTATCCAGCGTCAAGATAATGTGATCCACCGCCTTCGACATAACATATCCCATACAGAACTCGTGGGAGCCCACCGTATAACTCTCGGCGCCGATGCCAAAAACTTTCGACTCGATGCCATCGACAACGCCCCGGACATCCTTCGTCGCCTCAAAAATCTGGTCATAGCTGTCCTTCATCCGCAGTCTCGGTCCGAGGGTGTCAATGGGAAATTCTTTGTCGCCATCGGGTGTCCAGTGATTGATCACACAGGGCTTCCCTGTTCTCTGATAGAAGTAGTCTCCGATCCTGCGGCAGCGGATGCCATGCTCAATCCAAAATTTCCGTACCTCCTCATCGGCGGCAGACAGCGTTCCGGCATCGCTCTTAGGATGGGAGAAATACGTTGGATTAAAATCCAAACCGATCCCCTTCTCGACAGCCCAATCCGCCCACTTTTCAAAATGCTTCGGCTCAATCTCATTGCGGTCCACAAAGGTATCTGCTTCCAAGTAACTGGCATGGAGATTGACCTTCTTCACGCCAGGAATATACTGCATCGCAAATTCCATATCCGCGCGAAGCTCCTCCGCCGTTCTCGCTTTGCCCGGATAATTGCCCGTAGCCTGAATCCCGCCGGTCAATCCGCCCTCCTTCTTCTCAAAGCCGCCCACATCATCGCCCTGCCAGCAATGCATGGAAAGCGGTATGCTGTCGCAGACCGCCATCGCCTTCTCCACATCGACGCCATACTGGGCAAAGATCTCCTTTGCGACGGCAAAGCCTTTTTTCACATCATACATCGTTTCACTCCACCTTTCGTAAAGATTTCTTATGGTCAGTATACCCGATCCAAAAAAAGAAAACAACGACGCTATTTTATATTATTAGCGTCGTTATTTTCCATCAGCTTGGCGCCGTTTTGAAAACGCCTGCGGTACTCCTTGGGACTCATTCCGTACGCTTCCCTGAAAATACGGTAAAAATAACTCGTATTATCATATCCAATGGCATATATAATATTGGCGACGGGCAGATCCGTATCCCTCAGATAGGCCCCGGCTCGGTCCAGGCGGACGCGCTGCAAGAGCTCTTTAAAGGTATGACCGCTGCCGTTTTTGATCATTTTGCTCAGAGTGGACAATGGCTGATGTAGAACCGCCGCGATCTCCGAGAGCCGCGCCGTCTGATACTGGGTCTCGACGTACTCCAACACCCGCGTCATCATGTGATTATACTGCTGCTGAGCATAGCCCTGTTCCACCTTATCGGCGTAATTCGCCAACTGCAAAAATAATAGCCCCACCGTCGTCTGATTGATCTGCTGATCATGGGGCTGCTTGTGTACGATGGAGCACACCAAGTTTTCCACCAAATTCTGAACCGGCAGCACATCCGCCACCTTAAAATGTAGAAACCCACCGCTTCCATCGTCCCGATACAGCGTGCTGATGATAAACCCATACAGCATAGATTCCTGCCCGAGCATGCGCAGCGCCCCGTCCAGAAATTCCGGCAGTACGATAAAGTTCACCCCAATATCGGACCTCGACGCGGGGAGAATTTCATGGGAGGACCGCTGGTTCAACATCAGCAGATCCCCCTGTTCCAAGGTTACGTGGATTCCTCCATTGATCACATGGTGAGTGCTTCCCCTGCACATATACATGATCTCCACATAATTGTGGGTATGGGCTGGAAAAGGCGTAAACCGAGTGTGAGGCCGTATATCGATCAGCTTGCCTTTGCCCAGCATCTTCTTGCTGTCCACGATAAAGGCTTTGCCGCTGGTGTACAGTTCCTTTTCAATTCCCTGGGCCCCATCTAGGATCCTCTGCTCCTCCGGCGTCACAGGCTCAAGAAGAGCCATCAGCTCCTCATTCATCCTCTCACCCCGGATTCTTCCCGCTCTCTTTCTCTTTGGGCAAGCCCTTCGCCTTCCGCTTCCTCCGCAGCCCGCCCAGGACGAACAGCGCCGTTGTCAAAATGACGAGGATGACGGCGGCGATGGTGATCCACCGGTAGCTTCTGGCAAGGAAAAATCCCCATTGCGATGGAGCGTACAATAGATTTTCCCCGAATACCGCCATCTGCGCATAGACCGCAAAACACACCGTCACAATGGTGATTGCCAGTAGAATAGCCTTAACGATTTTCATTTTGCCGCTTCCTCCTTTTGACGCCGCGGATAAACAGAATCAGATACAGGACAAGGAGCACGAGAAACACGGCTCCGCCAATGATCCAATACATGGCGTGTCCCCCCTGTACCGTGCGGGTGATCACCGCTGTATACTGGGTTTCGTTTCCAGCCGCGTCCTTTGCAATAAGCGTCACTTGATTTTCCCCGAGGGATAGGTCGCAGCGGATGTTGAAATACCCTTTGATCATGGACATCTCCTGTCCGTTGAACAAGAGCTGCGCGCCTTGCTCCGAATGTCCCTCCAGATAGAGATACGAATCCGATGTCTTCAGCCCGTCAAGATTGCGCTGTATGGAAAGCTGAGGCGGAACCGTATCGACTTGCAGGTTCTTCACGTACGAGTGCAGATTGCCCGCGTCGTCCTTCAGGTAAAACACGACGGTGTTATCGCCCTCCTTCATGTCCACACGGTACTCACCCGCTTTTGCGCTTGCGTCTATCAACAGTTCCCCATTCAGCGCCGCGCTGACCTCATAGCCGCCAGAAAACTCAACTTTGACCATGAGGGTCCGTGAGTTGATCACATCCCCCTCCGGAAAGACGACAGCGGCGTCGGGTTCCGCGCTGCGCTTAACCGGGTAAGTCTGATACTTTCCTGTTCCCCGGTCATATACCGCAACCGCTGCCAGCACCTCATCGTACTGGTCCGGCAATGTCCACAGATAGAGGGTCTCCCCCTCCACCGTGTCGTCCTGGATCAATCCATGGGTGGCTCCGTCGAAGATCATCACACGGTACGCTGTATTCTCCTCCACCTCGTCCCATGTCACCATGACATCGCCATCCAACATGCAGGCTTTCACATTGGAGAGCTCTCCCGCGGCGTTATCCCGGACCCAGGAAACCGCGCTGTCCGCATATTTACGAGTAAAGATTCCAGAGTCCGATGAGACGCGCAGATATAGGAAATATTCACCTGTGTCCATACGGTTGAATTGAATCTCCCGCTCCCCTTCCGCGGCTTCCGTGAAGGAGGCGATCTCCTCCCCGTCAAACCCGTCCGCGTCCGTATCGGCAAATACCTGAAATCGCAGTCTCTCCGGACAATCCAATACCTTCCAGGAGACATAGAATGCTCCGCCGCGGTTCACAACCTGAAATTGTTGGATCTCCATGCTGCCCGGCAATTCACCGCCGTCCACTTGAACCCGGCCCAGCGCTTCCCCGGTAATAGCCACCTGCCATGTGCCGGCGGCCGCGGCGCCAACATTGAAGACAATCAAGCCCGCGCCCGCGACTGCTTCCGGGGTCGCCTCCGTGCTATAGACGGTGCCATCCGGCGACGTTATCTCCACCTGCGCTTCCTGGTCCGTATTTTCCCAGACGATTTGAAATACATAGTTTTCCGCCCCCTCGCCAACGTTGATCTCCAAGGTCTCCGTCTTGGCCATGGCAGCGGCCGGAAAGCAGCTCGCCGCCAGAAGCAGTATCACGATACAGGATAGGATTTTTTTCATACTATTCTCCATTCCGGAGCGTCAGCGCGGGGCGAAGAGAAATTTGCGAAGGCGACTTCTCTTCTGCCATAAGAGCTATTTGTGGCGCTCCGGCACAAATAGCCGTGTATACTATCCTCCCAATAGACCTCCATCAGAAATTAGTCTCCTGATGGACTCGGCCAAAGAGCGTCACTCCGCTGTCTTTGTCGTACCAATAGCGCGCGTATTGATCGCCGTTGCGCAGCACGACTTCGATCAACCTAGTTTCATTGTTCTCATTCTTCTCAATGTTAAACTCCGCCTTCACATCGCCGTCCCAATTGGTATTCGTCCAGGAACAGCTCAAGTGCGCGTCGCCGGCGAACCAGATGCTGCTGGACGAGGTTGTCGCTTTAGCTCCCAGCTCCACACCGCCGGCCAGGGAAAGGCCAAAGGCCGAAACATCCAGATTGACACCGCCCTTTACGCTAAATCCTGGCTTTCCTAGGCTGATCTCCGCATTGGCGATTTTTTGCTGAAAGATCGCCAGGTCCGCCTTGGCATAGAACTCCAGCTGGCTGCAATTGAATCCAATCTCCCCATCCCGGATGGCCCCCAGCTCTCCCCACCGGGATATCTCCTCAGATGCCGGGAGATTTAAGCTCTTGAACAGATTGACGTCGGCTTCCAACAGGCCCGCCAAAATCACATCTTTCTTCGAAACCTCATCCAGGTTGATATCCGTCCCCAAGGCCCTCTGCATCTGCGAGCTGAGCCCTTGGGCCCACATAATTAGGGTGCTCAACCCCTCCGCCTTGCCGCCGATCTTATCGATATAGATGACCTTGTAGATGGGGATGCCCGGATTCAAATTGGCGTTGAACACAACCGTGTCGGGATACCAGTAGTAGGAGCCGAGAGAGGCCTCAAACCCCTCAACGCCCGCACCGCCTAGGCCTGGCACGATGTGCGAAAAATCGATACTTCCGCCGACCTTCCAGTATTCCTGGTCGGCGTCCAAGGTGTTAAATTTGATGCTAAAATCTCGAATGCCAAAGAATCCAAATTGAATGGCGTCATTGACATTCAGTTTGACTTCCCCTCCGACTCGGATGTCGTCGGCGGAAAGAGCCATGGACAGATTGCCCTCGATGCCCTTAAATCCAAATGCTTTTTTCTTAGAGGTATACGGTTTTGCCGCTTCGCTGGGCGCGGCAGCTCCGCCGGATAATGCCTGCTTGACCGTATCCACGATGTCCCCCACATCCAGCGTCGATGCGTCTATCTGTAACCGGTCCGCGTACAGCGTACACTTCGCCACCTCAATCTTCGCCATATTGGGGATCTTCACGTCAAAGTCATATACGGTATCGGTAAATTCCGTCTCTGTCCCATTCACATCCATGGAGAACAATCCATTCCGAACGATGTAGTCCTTGCCGTTCATCGCCAACTCAGCAAAAGTGTTGGAGGCCAGCTTCTGGAGGTCCCCGCCGGATTCCCCCACAGCTTTCGCCTGCTGGTAGCTGATATACAGCTTCCCATTTCCCTCCAGCTTTCCATTCTCCCCCAGATAGGGAGAATTTCCGCTATTGATATCGAAGTTATCTGGCAGAGAGTCGGCCACAATGTTCAAATCCCCATCACTGTGGATGAAACCGTTGATGCTAACGTTTCCTGATGCCACAAACGTATTGTCCTCCACCTGTCCGATGGTGTCCGCCTGGATGGTCACTGTGCCCAGCCGCACAGACTTTGATACTCCAGCGCGAAAGACTCGAAATGTATCGGTCTTCATATCCACACGCCCATCCGGTAGGGTGGCGCGCACCGGGTACCGTCCCACCGGCAGCGATCCGGTTATGGTTCCTTCCGCCGTGTTGGCGTCCAGGACTTTCAGATTATCCACCGCCAGGTCGCCCACGCTGATGTGCAGTCCCTCCACAAAACCAGCGCCATTGACGACAACCTTGACGCCTCGCTGTAGCTCCTGGGCGGATACGCCGCCGGGGGTCACAGAAAATACCGCCAGCTCACCGCTTTCCGCCAGCTCAATTCCTTCCTCCAGCTCTGTCTCATCTACGGGATCGCCGGAGATGCGGTAGGTTTTGCTGGCAGAGGTCTGATAGGATGGGATGCTCAAGATCAAAGTGCGGGGATCCGTTTCAGGGTTCTGTGTCACCGTATATTCGAAGCAATAGTTGTTGACGATATATTTTTGAAGCGTCCGGTAAATATCCGAAAGCTCTGTAGAATTATCCGCATAGATGAACTTTCCGCCTGTGCTCTCAGCGATATTTCGCATGTACTCGCTGTTGATGTCGCCAAATCCAACGGCGAAAATCACCACGTCCTCCTGCTTCGCCCGCTCGATGGCGGCGTTCATCGCCTCCTCGCTGTTCCCATCCTGACCGTCGGTGAGCAAAATAATCGCACGGGTTCCGCTGGCGCTGGCCAGCGCCTCAATCCCGGCCTGGATCCCCCCGGAAATATTGGTACCGCCTCCGTCGCGGATCTCCCGAACGCCGCTGGTCAGCGTGGCCGTGGATGACGTAAGAGGAACGTCCACCACCGCGCCGTCGTCGTAGGAGACGATAGCGATCTTCTGGGAGGCGGTATCCATATTGTTGATGCACTCCTCCGCGGCCAGCTTGGCGTCGTTGATGGGGGTTCCCGACATGCTTCCGCTCTTATCCATCACGATGGCGATGGCGATCTGGCGGTCCTTTTCCGATGAGACCAAGGAAAAATCTTGGATTTGGTACTGCGTATCGATCAACTCAAAATCCTTCTCGGTGAAATCGCTGACAAGGCCAAACATGTTTTCTTTCGTGCCGTTGACATTGGCGTAGGCGCGAATGGTTGGGTACTGGGACGTGTCGATCTTGCCGATATGTACGAAAATACGATCGTACTTAAGGGTTGATGTGATGTAGTTGGAAAGCTCTCCATTGATATTGCCTTCCGCAACGGTTAACACGCCCTGGCTCTCCGCCACCACCAATTTATTGACGGAACTGCTCAACAGAGGGCTGGTCTCATCCTGTCCCAGCTGGTTATACGCATCCACCACATCCAACAGCGGCTTTTTAATGGGGGAGTCGTCGCGGATCACTTCATTTCGGTCGATCACCTTATAGATATAACTCCGCGCCGTATCCCGGTCATCCAGTGCAATATACAGTTTGGCAAGCTGGATGTCGTACAGCCCCGAATCATCCCCCAGGAGAGGCTTTTTTGCCAGGAGATAGTTCACCGCGCGGCTTATATCCAGGCGAGCCGCCTGATCCCGCAGATCCTGAGCTTCGTTGAGCAATTCATCCCGCTTTTCCGCCTCGAAGTCGCCAAAGACCTCATACTCAGCCGCCCGCTCTTCCAACGTCTCCGCTTTTTTGAGCAGGCTCTTGGCCTCCTCATCCTCCATCAGTTCCGCCGTCAGGCCTTGCTCCGCGGCTGTCTGGGCGATCACATCCGTAAACACCACATAGTTCTCCGCACACCGATCCTCCCGAAGCAGGCGGTACGCACAGTCCCGCGCCTTGTCGTACTGCTTGCTGTACATATAGTACTTGGCGCCAAGCCGCAGGATATCCGGATCTTTCGGATAGCTTTCGATCATCCCATCGACCGAAGCGCTGTCCATCTGGGACAGCTCACTGGAATTGATCATGCGGTCCAGCTCATATACACTGTGGTAGCGAAGCTTTTGCTCCTCGCTGAACC
>CAUFVC010000008.1:0-18810 GCA_959029275.1 uncultured Eubacteriales bacterium
CAAGCCACGGTAGCCCCAACCATCGGGTTATTCCCCATGCCGATCAAGCCCAGCATCTCTACATGCGCCGGAACGGAGGAGGATCCTGCAAATTGTGCGTCGGAGTGCATACGGCCCATGGTATCCGTCATACCGTAGGAAGCCGGGCCGGCTGCCATGTTATCCGGGTGCAAGGTGCGGCCGGTGCCGCCGCCAGATGCCACGGAGAAATACTTCTTGCCCATCTCCACGCACTCTTTCTTGTACGTGCCGGCGACAGGGTGCTGGAAGCGAGTGGGATTGGTGGAGTTACCGGTGATGGAGACGTCCACGCCCTCCCGGTGCATGATGGCCACGCCCTCCCGCACATCGTCAGCGCCGTAGCACAGAACGAGAGCACGCTCACCCTTGGAGTAGGCGGTCCGGCTCAGCTCTTTCAGCTCGCCGGTAAAATAATCGAAGAGAGTTTCCACATAGGTGAACCCATTGATCCGGGAGATAATCTTCGCCGCATCCTTGCCCAATCCGTTCAGGATAACCCGAAGGGGTTCTTTGCGGACTTTGTTGGCGGATTTGGCAATACCGATGGCGCCCTCCGCGGCGGCAAAGGATTCATGACCGGCCAGGAACGCAAAACATTTTGTCTCATCGCTCAAAAGCATGGCGCCAAGATTACCATGGCCAAGGCCAACTTTGCGGTCATCCGCTACGGATCCGGGGATACAGAAAGCCTGGAGGCCTTCGCCAATGGATTTGGCCGCATCCGCCGCCTTTGTGTCGCCCTTCTTGATGGCGATGGCCGCGCCGGTGATGTAGGCCCAGCACGCATTTTCGAAACAGATGGGCTGGATGCCCTTCACGATTCCATAAACATCAATGCCCTTTTCATCGCAGATCGCCTTTGCCTCTTCGATGGACGCGATTCCATACTTGTTCAGAGCGGCATTGATTTGATTGATTCTTCTCTCATAACTCTCAAATAAAGCCATTGTTGTGTCCTCCCCTTCCTATTCGTTTCTCGGATCGATATATTTCGCAGCTTCTGCAAACCGACCGTAGGAGCCCGTCGCTTTTTTCATCGCTTCATTGGCGTCCTCGCCCTTTTTGATCATGTCCATCATACGGCCAAGGCTGACATACTCGTAGCCGATGATCTCATCGTTCTCGTCGAGAGCCAGGCGGGTGACATACCCTTCCGCCAATTCCAAATACCGGGGTCCCTTGAGCTTTGTGCTATAGGAAGTGCCAACCTGGGTGCGAAGACCCTTTCCGAGGTCCTCAAGTCCGGCGCCCACGGGAAGGCCGCCTTCGGAGAACGCAGACTGCGTCCGCCCATATATAATCTGTAAGAACAGCTCCCGCATAGCGGTATTGATCGCATCACAGACCAGGTCCGTGTTGACCGCCTCCAGCAGTGTCTTTCCTACCAGCGCTTCTGAAGCCATGGCCGCGGAATGAGTCATGCCGGAGCATCCCAACGTCTCAATAAGGGCCTCCTCAATGATGCCATCCTTGACATTCAGCGTCAGCTTACATGCGCCCTGCTGCGGAGCACACCAGCCCACGCCGTGGGTTAAACCGGAGATATCCTTGATCTCACGGGAGTACACCCATTTCCCTTCTTCCGGAATTGGCGCACAGCCGTGGCTTGCGCCAACGCGAACGGAACACATTTTTTCAACTTCATGCGAATAAACCATTTACACTCGTCCTCCTTTAAAATATGTATATCATGGAATAACTCGGAGTCATATGCTGTAACCCCTTGCTTTCAGGGGAATTCGGCACGGTATCAGTATAGCATATTGATATTTTAGTGTCAATTCCTAACTCTCCAAAATCCGCAGTCTTCCGGCTCACATTTGAACGGCAATTTTCTTAAAAAAATGAAATCCTCCATCTTTTCTTTGAAATAATGCTATCTTTTTTTGGCAATCATGCTATAATGCATATGGAATTCTATTGAAACGGGATCAAAAGGAGTGAACGAGATGACCAGTAAGGAATTAATCCGGCGGGTGATCGAATACGACGACCCGCCGCGCATAGGATACGATTTCAATCCGCCCCATGAAAAGGACCTGCGGTGGGTCCCGACAATCCAACTGAGGAATGCAAAATATGAACCCTACCTATCCTGGGGAACCTACCCGGAGCTTAAAAAACAGGTGCCGGATTTTAACGGTGAGGTCAAATATTCTGTGATGGGAAATCTCTATGGCCGCCTCAAGAAAGATGGCAATGGGGAGTGTATCAAGGGAGCTCTGGAGGACGATTGGAGCCTTCTCGATTCCTATGAGATTCCAACCATCGACATGGATTTTAACGCCAGCATCCGCGCCATGAATTTGCAGGACTGCCAGGATTTTGTCATCGGCAGTATGCCCGTGGGCGTATTTTCTACCCTCCGGGATCTGCGCGTCATGGACAACGCGCTGGCGGATACCATCCTGGAGCAGGACAATGTCCGCCGGGTTCTGAGCATGGTCCAGGATATTATGTTGCAAATTGTGCGCCTTGGCAAAGACAACGGCTTGGACGCCGTGATCATCTATGACGACTGGGGAATGCAGCACTCCACCTTTGTCAGCCCCGATATCTTTCGCCTCCTGTTTAAGCCTGTCTATCAGCGCGTGGCAGCGGAATGCCATGACCGGAATATGAAACTCTTTGTCCATTCCTGTGGACTGGTCACCGGCTTTATTGAAGATTTTATTGACGCAGGCGTGGATGTCATGCAGTTTGATCAGCCGGAAGTCTACGGCAGCGCCAACTTAGCGAGAAACTATGGCGGACGCATCGCGTTCCACAGCCCGGTGGACATTCAGAAAGTTATGGCCACAGGGGATCGGGAGTACATCGAGAAAACCGCTTACGAGATGGTGACTGCGTTCAAGACCATCTGCGGCGGGGGTCTGATCGCCAAGGATTACCCGTCCTGGCAGGATATAAACGTGGAACAGGAATGGGCGGATTGGGCGCGGAACGTCATCGTGCAAAATTCGGCAATTTGACGGCGCTGAATTTTGCAGGTGATGGATGCTGAGAGAGAGGATGTTTTGCCATGACAATTCTTGAAAAAATGAAAAGCGGGGAGCTCTACGACTGCTCATTTGAGGCGATTGGCGAGGATCTGGACAGGAAGCTTTACGAATGCAAGGAATTGCTGTACGACTTCAATCATTCCCGCCCGAGGGAAGTGAAGTACAGGGAGGACATTCTCCGCAAGGTGTTTGCCGAGACGGGTGAAACCATATATATTGAGCCGCCCCTCAATGCCAACTGGGGGTGCAACACCCACGTGGGTGAGAATTTTTATGCCAACTTCAACCTAACGCTGGTGGATGATGCCGACATCTACATAGGCGACAACGTGATGATCGCCCCCAATGTTGTCATTGCAACGGGAGCACATCCCATTTGTCCGGAACTGAGGGCAAAGGCGTATCAGTACAATCTTCCGGTACACATCGGGAACGAGGTGTGGATCGGCGCCGGCGCCTTGATTATGCCGGGGGTGACCATCGGAGACGGCTCGGTTATCGGCGCTGGAAGCGTAGTGACGAAGGATATACCCGCCGGCGTTGTCGCGGTAGGCAACCCCTGCCGTGTTCTGCGCCAGATCAGTGCGCATGACTATGAATACTACTATAAGGACCGCAAAATTGGTTTTTCAGTGCCAAGGAACGGCTGAGGGCATTTTTCCATTTCACAGCCCTGCCTTTTTTGGACCAAATGGCCGCCATAATAATTTCTGTCAGGATTCCTTGACTTTTTCTAATTTTTATATATAATAGATAGTTACAAGGATTCAAAAATAAATACATTTGTCTTTCACAGACGGAATACTTGGCAAGATCCATTTGGAACATAGAAAGAGGGAGAGTAGTGTGAAACAATTTTCGGTTGGTATCATTGGCGCGACAGGAATGGTCGGCCAACGGTTTGCAACGCTTTTAGAACATCACCCGTGGTTTGCGGTGACCGCCTTGGCCGCCTCCGCCCGGAGCGCTGGCAAGACATACAAGGAAGCTGCCGGCCCCCGCTGGGCTATGAAGACGCCTATGCCGGCCTCCATGGCGGATATGGTGCTGTTGGATGCCACGGCGGATATTGGGAAAATTAAAGAGCTGGTGGATTTTGTTTTCTGTGCGGTGGATATGCCGAAGGATCAGATTCGAGCATTGGAGGAGGCGTATGCCAGGGAAGAGATTCCTGTCATCTCCAACAATTCGGCTCACCGCTCCACTCCGGACGTCCCCATGATCGTACCGGAGATTAACGCGGACCACGCCACGGTTATCGATGCACAGAGAGCGCGGCTGGGTACGAAGCGAGGGTTTATCGCCGTAAAATCCAACTGCTCCTTGCAGAGTTACGTCCCCGCTTTGCATCCCCTAAAGGATATCTACGGGCTGAAAAATGTCCTTGCCTGTACCTATCAGGCGATCTCCGGCGCTGGCAAGACTTTTGAGAGTTTTCCTGAGATTCTTGACAATGTGATCCCCTTCATCGGCGGTGAGGAGGAGAAGAGCGAGCAGGAGCCGTTAAAGATGTGGGGGCGCGTCGAGGGAGACCGTATCGTAAACGCCTCCGGACCTTCGATCACCACACAGTGTCTGCGGGTTCCTGTAAGCGACGGCCATATGGCGGCTGTTTTTGCAAGCTTTGAGAAAAAACCAGAGATCGAGGATATTAAAAAGATTTGGGCCTCCTTCTCCGGCCCTGCCCAGGAGCTGGCGCTTCCCTCCGCTCCCAAGCAATTTCTCCATTATTTTGAGGACGATAATCGGCCTCAGCCTAAGCTGGATCGGGAATTGGAGAGAGGTATGGCCGTATCCATCGGACGTCTGCGGCCCGATCGCCAATATGATATTAAGTTTGTCTGCCTGTCCCACAACACGTTGAGGGGGGCCGCCGGCGGAGCTGTTTTGATGGCGGAGCTTTTGGCTGTCAAGGGGTATCTTGCCTGATCTACACTAAAGAAACAGCATCCTTGAGCTATACAAACCCGCCGTACGGGAATTTATCCCATACGGCGGGTTTTATTATGTGCCGAATGTTCCGATGCGGGCTAAGGTCAGTACCAGCACATCGTCCTCAATGCGATCGATCAGCAGCTTGAGCGGCATCCGCTACGCCAGCACGAGGGTGTGACGTTCAACCTCATCCCGCGTCGGGATGGATACGGCGGCCCCCTGGCGTGTCACAGCCAGAGCGGAAGCAGCGGAAGCAGCGGCTAGGGCGTCGGCCACCGGCTTGCCCTCAGCCACATAAGTAAGGAAGTAGCCGGTAAACGTATCGCCGGCGGCGGTGGTATCCACAGCTCGGACACGGAAAATGCCATGGCAGGCCGAAACGCTGGCATCCCGGTATTGTACGCCTTTGTGACCCAGTGTCAGGACAAAGCGTCCTCTCGGATAGCGATCCAACAGTCGGTTCAGAATTGTATCGGGGTCTGCGCCCACGGGGAGCTGTGCCAATTCACAGCCTTCTAGCTCGTTCAATAAAAACCATTCCACATCGCACAACGGCCACTCCAGAATGGTCTCTGCCATAGGGGATGGATTTAGCGCAATGCGCATACCCCGCCGGTGTGCCCGCTCAATCAACTCGGCCCCGACATTCAGCTCATTTTGCAGGAGCAGGATGTCGCCCGGCTCGAAAAAGGTAAAGACTTCATCCATGAAAGCCTCGGTGATCTGCTGGTTGGAACCTCCAAACAGGAGAATACAGTTTTGCCCACTGGAATCCACCTGGATGATGGCATGGCCGTTGGGGCCAGGACAAGAGCGGACCAAGGAGGTTTGCACGCCGTACTGTTCAAGCGTCTCTCTCAGAACCGCGCCATTCTCCCCGATCAGGCCGGCGTGCCAGACCGGAGCGCCGGCCTTCGCCAAGGCGATGGACTGATTTAGACCTTTTCCCCCGCAAAATTGTTGATATCCCAGGGAGGCGATGGTTTCACCGGGACGGACAAAATGATCAACCTGGTAGACGAAATCCAAATTCAGCGATCCAAAGTTTAATAATTTCATAGTAATCTCCATTCCGGAGCGTTAGCGACAGGGCGAAGACGTGTTATCCTCCATTCGCATCGATAACACCATTCGACATCGCAACCCGCTCCCCATCAAGATTGAGAACCTTAACCTTCTTAAAACGGGAACCCCTTAGAATGAACCGGAGATCCCAGCCAATTTAGTATACAGATCTCGGAAAATGCCGTTGCGGGACAGGGAGAAACAGGTTCTGAAGGAATGGCGAGTCTCATCCCAGGCCCAATGACAGTCATCGGTAATGCGCGGGCATGGCAGGATGCGGCTGTCGAACCAGTCCGGATTGACGAGATAGGCCACCGCGCCCACGTCCCAGATTTCCTTTGCCCAGCCGAAGGGGTCGCTGGTAAAGTCCGCCACCCGGTCGCACAGCAAATCGCACAGGGCATTTTTGCCGCGCAGACATGCTTCCAGATCGGGAACCGTCGTCAGGAGATGGGAGGTCACACCGGCACAGGGAATTTGGATCAGCGGCACGCCGCAGTCAAAGATGTATTGAGATGCCAGGAGATCCCCGCACAGGTTGAATTCCTCGTTGGATTCCATTGTGGTTATGTGGCCGCCCAGCCACACCACCACAATATGATCGATGATGGCGGGTTCCATCAAGAGAGCGGAGGCGACATTGGTGATTGCGCCGATGGCCACCACGTACAGAGGCGATTCCTGGCTGGAGAGGGCCCGCCGGATCAGATCCTCCGCGGCCGGGGAGGAGACAGGCGAATCCAGGGAGGTTAAAACGTTGGCGGCTCCCCGAAAGGCAAAGCCGGTGGGATCCTTTCCCATGCGCTGTAAAATGCGCAAAATCTCTTCATAGCTCTTCTCCATCCCATCCCCGGGGCTCTGAGAGCGCTCATTATAAAAAGGGGCCGCATAGATAGCTTCCGGGTGCAGCCGCTCCGGGGATGAGAGCAGGTAAGCCAAGGCAAATTGGTCATCCACTTCATTGTAAGTGTCCGTATCCAGCACAACCCGCAGAGGGCCATCGGGCAGTGTCAGCCTCTCTTTTCTCAGTTCTTCCGTCATCGTAACCTCCATTCCGCCGCCTCAGCGGCAACTGCAATATTTTGGGTTAAGTTGGATCGCCATACCGCCACAGAGCGATCCGAGATGGATCTCACAATTCGAGCTTAATCACAATAGGCTCATCGGTGATCACGTCAGCGGGGATATCATAGAGGTGGAGTGACGGCGGATTTAACGCGAAGGTTGCCGGATCGGTATCCTCTGGCATAGTGGCAATGTCAAATTCCAGCCTCTGGCCGTTGTTCAGGACGGTGGCGGATCGGGGCAACCGATTATACGGTTTGAGCGACACGCCGCAAGCCATGGCGTCGCGGTTGAAGTGAAGGTAAACCGTCTGATCCCGTTTGGTCACTAAGTAGGACGGGTCTTCAAACAATTCCGGAGCGCATTCCACATTTTCAAAGGATTCCCGGACCCGGTTGTACCAACGGCCTACCTTTTGAATGATCGATCGTGATTTTTCATCCACCTTGCCGCTCGGCATGGGTCCCACGTTGAGCAGATAGCTGCCGCCCATGACAAGGATCTTATCAATGCTCTGGCAAAGAAATTTGGGCGTGTAGTAGTCCTCGTTTTTGCGGTAGCCCCAGCTGCGGAGACCGACGGATGAGCAGGCTTCGGTGTAGCGCGCAAAAGCGTATCCGTCCGGGACATAGCGCTCTGGCGTGGAAAAGTCGCCGGAGTCGTAGCCTCTGTCGTTGATGAGAATGTCCGGCTGGAGCGAGCGCACGTACTCGTTGATGGATGGATCGCTGATGTGGGGCGGAATATCCCAGAATAGCGTATAGATTTTGCCGTACCGCGTCAACAGCTCACCCATCTGATGTTTGATGTATTCGCGGTACAGGGCGGAGTCCGCCACGTCCCCCTCGTTTCGGATCTGGTGGGTGCTGAGCTCATTGAAAGCGCTGGGGTGGTTCCAGTCCGGAATGGAATAGTAGAGGGAGAGAGCCAGGCCATGCTTGGCGCAGGCGTCAGCGAGCATTTTCAGGACATCCTTGCCGTAGGGAGTATTGGTGACTTTAAAATCCGTGTATTGGGTGTCCCACATGCAAAATCCATCGTGATGCTTGGTCGTAAAGCAAAGGTATTCCATCCCGGCTTCCTTTGCCAGCAGCACCCATTCCTCGGGGTCAAAATCCACAGGGTTAAACTGTTGGGCGAGGGTCGCGTATTCCTCCCGCGGCACGGAGAGCTTCCAGCGATACTGTTCGTGAAACTCAGACAGGGCGTATATGCCCCAGTGTACAAACATTCCAAAGCGATGCGGCATGGTGAGCATAGTATGTAAGTCCCCTTTCAAAGCATGACAAAAGCGTGTATGTAAGATAAGCATACACGCTTCCCGAACCAATGTCAAGACTCAGTTTGCCGGCACAATCCTACAGGGGCGTGGCCTCCGGATCGATACTTTCGGCGAGATCCTCCTCCACGGCCTCCAGCGGTGCGATCTCCCTGTGATAAATATGGCGCAGGAAAAAGGCGCTGAGGGCGACGGATGCAATTTCTGCGATGGGAAAAGCCCACCAGGTGGCCTCCAGTCCCCCCAGCCGGGAGAGAATAAAGGCGCAGGGCAGTAAAATTACCAGCTGGCGGACAACGGATACAAATAAGCTTAACAGCCCATGGCCCAGCGCTTGACAGAGGGACAGCGTGCAGATACAAAAGCCAGCGAAGACAAAGCTTAGGCTGATAATCCGCAGAGCCGGGACTCCGATCTGGATCAGGGTATCCGAGGCATTGAAAATGGAAAGGAGCTGGGCCGGGAAAATCCAAAAGATCAGAAGGCCCACGATCATCATGCTGACGGCGTACGTGACGCTGAGGCGCAGCGTTTTCATGATCCGCTCTTTTTGCCGGGCTCCGTAGTTATACGCGATGATGGGCACCATGCCGTTGTTGAGCCCGAAGATGGGCATAAAGATAAAGCTCTGCAATTTGAAATACA
Source organism: uncultured Eubacteriales bacterium (assembly GCA_959029275.1). GTDB lineage: Bacteria > Bacillota > Clostridia > Lachnospirales > Bianqueaceae > Bianquea. Next base: position 9,013 of record CAUFVC010000008.1, read on the forward strand.
CGCCAAAGACAGCGGTGGCAGTGGATGTAAAACCAATGAGGATCTTGTTCATGCCAAAGGTCATCACGGAGCCGATGGAGGCCATGATGATGGAGGGGACTCCCACGGCGTAGATGCGCTTGACGATGTGCCCTTCCAGGCGAAAGGTCTTTCTGGAGAAGTGGAGCTCCTCATTTTTTGTCAAATTAAAGTACAGCGCCAGCAGCGCGGCCACGATCTGCCCGGCGACCGTTGCAACCGCCGCCCCAGCGACGCCCATCTTGGGAAAACCCAGAAGTCCAAAGATCAAAATGGGATCCAGGATAATATTGATGATGGCGCCCGTTCCCTGGGTGATCATGGTGTAGAAGGTCTTGCCGGTGGATTGCAGCAGCCTCTCGAGGGTGACTTGGAAAAACAAACCGAAGGAGAAGACGCAGCAGATGGTGAGATAGCTTGTCCCGTCGCTCACAATATCGGAGATATCCGTTTGCAGTGTAAAAAAGGTATGCGCAAAGAAAAAGCCTGCGACGGCAAAGATAAGAAAACTGAAGAAGGCAAGGAAAATGCCGTTGGCGGCAGTCTTGTTGGCGACGGACAGATTTTTTTCGCCTAGACTTTTGGACAGCAGAGCGTTGATGCCAACGCCGGTGCCTGTGGCAACAGCAATCATCAGATTCTGAGCGGGGAAAGCCAGGGACACGGCCGTCAGCGCATTTTCGCTGAGCTGCGAGACGAACATGCTGTCCACGATATTGTACAGAGCTTGGACCAGCATGGAAATGATCATAGGGAGCGACATGGAGATCAACAGTTTGTTTATGGGCATAACGCCCATCTTATTTTCTTTTGGCTGTTCAATTTGAGAATCCATAGCAATATAAGCCTCCGATAGAATAAACCCGATGCCGTGCAGGGGTGCCGGCAACGCAACGAATTATACCTTTTCTATTGTAGAAGATTCAATACGCCATGTCAACTGTGGGAATGAGAGGAATTCTACAGATTGATAGGGAAACTTGCCGTCGTCCTGCACAGACAGCTTGACAAATCAGGGCCAGCGCATTATGATACATTATAGAAGTTGGACAAAAGGGAGGGCGGACTATGCGTGTCTGACCGCCGTAGACATGTCCATATCCCAAATGGCGAACGCTACGGAACGGAGGAAGCTATTTGTGCCGGAGCGCCACAAATAGCTCTTATGGCAGAAGAGAAATCGCCTTCGCAAATTTCTCTTCGCCCCGTCGCTGACGCTCCGGAATGGAGGAATAAAATGAGAAGACAGGACCGAGAAATCACGGATTGGAATGAGATGGTCGGCGTCATAGACCGATGCGATGTCTGCCGTCTGGCGCTCAACGACGAGGGGTATCCCTACATCCTGCCCTTAAACTTTGGCGCTAAGATAAGCGAAAACACGGTGACTCTGTACTTCCATGGGGCAATGGAAGGAAGAAAATATGAGCTGCTGGAAAGAGACAACAGGGTATCTTTCGAGATGGACTGCTCCCACAGGCTCGTGTCCGACAGAGAAAACGGCCATTGCACTATGGAATATGAGAGCATCATTGGCCGCGGGCGGATTGAGATTGTGCCGGAGGAAGAGAAGCTGGAAGCGCTGACGATTATGACAGATCACTACCACGAGGAGCACTTTGCGTTCAATCAGGCGGCTGTGGCCAGGACAAAGGTCCTGAAACTGGTGGTGGAGCAGATGACTGGAAAGCGCCGGGCAGTAAAGCAATGAGTCCGTGACAGTCAACCGAAAACAGGCGGTATGTCATCCTGAAAAGACATACCGCCTGTTTCGCTGTCCAATACTAGAGTCCGACCTTATTCCACATCCTGTAGGGCGTCGTAGCCTTCCTCCCCGGTACGGACTTTAATCACATTTTCCACATCGTATACGAAGATCTTGCCATCCCCAATATGGCCGGTGTAAAGCGCTTTTTTCGCCGTCTCGATGACAGCCTCCGGCGGAATCTTGCAGACCACCATCTCCACCTTAACTTTGGGCAAGAGGCTGCTGTCAACTTTGACGCCCCGGTAAAACTCGCTGGACCCCATCTGCATACCGAAGCCGAGCACTTGGGTGACCGTCATACCGGTGATGCCGAGCTCCGTTAAAGCATGTTTCAGAACCTCAAAGCGGCTCTGCTTAATGATCATGACGATCTTCGTCATCTTAGGCTGATCCGAGGGAGCCGTGGGGGTGTAGGACACTTTCACAGCCGTATCGACGGGAACCGGCTCTTCCGTGCTGGCGGCGGGAACGCCTGCGCCGAGAATCGTCGGGGGAGCGGGCATATTCGCCGGCATGAAATCCGCGTATCCGCTGGTAAGACCGTGTTCCATTATATCCAGGCCTGCGATTTCCTCCGCTTCGGACACGCGCAGTCCCATGAATTTTTTCAGAAGGAGAAAGACGATGGTCATGGTGACGGTGACCCATGCGATGACGCTGACAACGCCGAGGGCCTGTATTCCCAGGAATTTGGCGCCGCCGCCGTAGAAGAGACCGCCGTCAACGGCGAAGAGGCCTGTCAGGATGGTTCCGGTAGCGCCGCACATGCCGTGGACGCCGATGGCGCCGACGGGATCATCGATTTTAAGCACCTTGTCGATAAATTCAATTCCAAATACTACGACAAAACCAGCGATCAAACCTATGCAAGCCGATCCGAAGGGGGTGACGGCATCGCAACCTGCCGTGATGGCGACCAGACCTGCCAAAGCGCCGTTCAGCGTCATGGAGACATCGGGTTTTTTGTAGCGAATCCATGTAATGATCATGACGGTAACGGTGGCCACAGCCGCCGCCATGTTGGTGGTGACGAAGATATTGCCCATGGATGTCAGGCTGGCGTCTCCCTCCGCGTTGACGGTGGAGCAGCCATTGAAGCCAAACCAGCAGAACCAGAGAATAAATACGCCCAGCGCGCCCAGCGTAATACTGTGGCCCAGAATAGCCTTGGGCTTTCCGTTTTTATCGTACTTTCCAATACGGGGACCAAGGATCTTCGCGCCGATGAGAGCGGCAACGCCGCCTACCATATGTACGGCCGTCGATCCGGCAAAATCGTGAAAGCCCAACTTGGAAAGCCAACCGCCGCCCCAGATCCAATGGCCGGATATGGGATAGATGACGGCGCTGATGATGAGACTGTAGATGCAGTAACAAGAGAATTTGGTTCTCTCGGCCATAGCGCCGGATACGATGGTCGCGGCGGTAGCGCAGAACACGGTCTGGAAAATCAGGAACGCAGGCAGCGGAACGCCTTCCGGCAAGATGGCGCTGTAATCGCCTCTCACCAGCGGATCAAAGCCGCCGATAAAGGCGCCGGTCCCGCCGAACATGAGCCCAAATCCCAAGAGCCAGAATACAGGGGTTCCGATGCAGAAATCCATCAGATTTTTCATGACGATATTGCCAGAGTTTTTGGCCCGCGTAAACCCGGCCTCCACCATTGCGAATCCTGCCTGCATGAAGAAAACCAGCGCAGCCCCTAACAGGACCCAAATTGTGTTTACAGATGAAAACATACAAACTCCTCCTTTATACAGTGACATGATAGTAAAAAGAAAAAGGCGTGGGGTGAGGGGATTTCTCCCCTGGCACCGCACGCCTTTGTGCGCCATTGGCAAGAATTAAACGCGATACAGAAGATCCGTGTAGGTTGGGAACGGCCAGTATTTGTCGCCGACCAGCGTCTCCATCTCATCGGCTACAGAGCGAAGCTCCTGCATGGCGAGGAAGATGACATCGTGGTAATACGCCCCTTCTGCCTTGATATCGTCAAAGTCTGTAGCGCCCAGGACAGCCTGGTTCAGAGTCTCAATCTTCTTGTAGAAGGAGGACGCGAGGGCGGACAGTTTGGTGAGCAGCGCTTCCTCCGCGTCACAGCAGATAGCCGGGGATAGCTGCTTTTTGACGGCGGCAGTATCGCTGAGATCCTTGATATAGGACAGGACAGCCGGCAGAATCTGCTTCTTCGCCATCTCCAACATGGTCAATGCTTCGATGTTAATGGTCTTGCAGTAGTTTTCCATCATAATCTCGTATCGAGACTGGATCTCCGTCGCGGTGAAGATCTTGTGCTTGGTAAACAGCGCAACATTTTTCTCACTGATGAAATAGGGCAGCGCCTCCACTGTGGATTTGAGATTCAAGAGGCCGCGGCTTTCCGCTTCCTTGACCCATTCATCGGAGTAGTTGTTGCCGTTAAAGATAATTCTCTTATGTTCGGTGATGGTGCGCCGGATCAGCGCCGTCAATGCGCTGGTGAAATCCTCCGCGCCTTCCAGCTCGTCGGCAAACTGGCTGAGCTCCTCTGCGACGATGGTATTCAGAATGATATTAGGTCCGGAGATGGAGCAGTTGGAGCCCAGCATCCGGAATTCAAACTTATTGCCGGTAAAGGCAAAGGGCGATGTGCGGTTGCGGTCGGTGCTGTCTTTCGGAAAACGGGGCAGAATGTGAACGCCCACCTTCATATCCTCTTTGCTGGATTGTCCCATGACAACGCCCTGCTCGATGGAATCCAGAACGGCTTGCAGCTCATCCCCGACGAACATGGACACAATGGCCGGAGGAGCCTCGTTGGCGCCCAGACGGTGATCATTGCCCGCGCTGGCCACCGAGATCCGAAGGAGGTCTTGGTACTCATCGACGCCCTTGATAACCGCCGTCAGGAACAGCAAAAACTGTGCGTTGTCCTGGGGGGAATCGCCGGGCTCCAGGAGATTGATACCTGTATCCGTGGAGAGGGACCAGTTGTTGTGCTTTCCGCTTCCATTGACGCCGGCAAAGGGCTTTTCGTGGAGCAGACATGCCAGGTTGTGCTTGATGGCCACGTTTTTCATCAGCTCCATGGTCAGCTGATTGTGGTCGGTGCCCATGTTGGTATTGCTGAAGATGGGCGCCAGCTCATGCTGTGCGGGGGCCACCTCATTGTGCTCGGTCTTGGCCAGGATTCCCAATTTCCACAGCTCTTCGTCCAAATCTTTCATGAACGCGGCGACCCTTGGCTTGATAGCTCCGAAATAGTGATCCTCCATCTCCTGTCCCTTGGGAGGTTTTGCGCCGAACAGTGTGCGGCCGGTCAGCATCAAGTCTTCCCGCTTAAAGAAGAGGTCGCGGTCCACCAAGAAATACTCTTGCTCAGGGCCCACGGTGGTGGTCACACGCTTCACATCGGTGTGGCCGAAGAGAGCCAGAATTCGCAGCGCCTGCCGGTTTAGCTCCTCAGTAGAGCGAAGAAGGGGGGTTTTCTTATCCAGCGCCTCCCCGCCGTAGGAGTAGAAAACGGTGGGAATGCAGAGAGTGTCTTCCTTAATAAAAGCGTAGGAGGATGGATCCCAGGCAGTATAGCCGCGGGCTTCAAACGTCGCCCGAATCCCTCCGGATGGAAAACTGGACGCATCCGGCTCACCCTTGACCAGCTCCTTGCCGGAAAATTCCATGATGATGCTTCCATCCCCAACAGGAGAGATAAAGCTGTCATGCTTTTCCGCCGTGATACCGGTCATGGGCTGGAACCAATGAGTAAAATGGGTGGCCCCCTTTTCAATGGCCCAATCCTTCATGGCGTTGGCTACGCAATCGGAAATGCTCTTGTCGAGACTCTTGCCCTCTTCGATCGTCCGCTTCAGCGCCTTGTAGATAGGCTTCGGCAACCGTTCCCGCATGACTCGGTCGTCAAATACCAAACTGCCAAAGATTTCTTCTGTTTTATTCATGGTCCTTTCCTCCTCTTATTTTTCAGCTTGCATATTTTCATTTCAGGACTTTCGCATTGCCTGTGACAATCGAGTCCTAAAACCAAAAAAGGCGTTGTGGATCATAACCCACAGCGCCTTTGCTGTTCTGGTGTTTATTATAGTTCCGCCAAGGGGGAAAGTCAAGAGGAAATTTTAAATTTTGCAAGATTTATGAATTTTCTTGCGCGGGAAGGGGCAGGGCCTAGTTCCATTTATCAAATCTGCATAATTTTGCAAGTTTTGTTTTTTTTTGAATCAATTTCATTGACAGTTTTAGGTTTCTATAGTATAATATCGGAAAATGAACAAAGACGTTCATCAAAGGGATGCGGACCTCTATGCCGGCAGCCTTTTGGTGAACGTCTTTTTCAAACGATAAGGAGGAACTCCAATGCTTAAAGAAGGTCAGGTGCGAATTCCATCGGGCTGCGCGATCTCGGGGATATTCTCGAGAAGCGGCCGGCGAATCAGTGGAGACGCCATCGTTAAATCCATCTCTGTCATGCACGACCGCTCCAACGGATTGGGAGGCGGCTTCGCGGGCTATGGCATTTATCCTGAGTATAAAGACTTGTACGCGTTTCATGTATTTTATGATACAATAGAAGCGAGGGAGCGCTGTGAGAAGTTTTTGGACCGTCACTTTGACGTGGTGAACTTGTCGAAGATCCCCACAAAGAAGCATCCCCGCATCATGGATGAGCCGTTGATCTGGCGGTACTTTGTCGCGCCTCTGCCCACCAAGCTTAAAGATAGCCAGCTGGAGGAGCGGGAATATGTTTCCCGCTGCGTCATCCGGATCAACACGGAATTGGACGGGGCATACGTCTTCTCCAGCGGAAAAAATATGGGCGTCTTCAAGGCGGTTGGATTTCCCGAGGATGTGGGTGAGTTTTACCGGCTCGACGAGTACGAGGGGTACTGCTGGACAGCTCATGGGCGTTATCCCACCAACACGCCGGGATGGTGGGGCGGTGCGCATCCCTTTGCTATGCTGGACTACTCCATCGTACATAATGGAGAGATTTCCTCCTATGACGCCAACCGGCGCTACATTGAGATGTTTGGGTACAAATGTACGTTGTTGACGGATACGGAGGTCATTACCTATATCATCGATTATCTCCACAGACGCAAGGGGCTCTCGATGGAAGAGACGGCTTCCGTCATCGCCGCACCTTTCTGGAGCACCATTGAGAGGAAGGATCCGAAGGAAAAAGAGCGGCTCACGTATCTGCGCAGCATCTTTTCCAGCCTTTTAATCACAGGTCCCTGCTCAATCCTGGTGGGTTTTGAGGGGGGCATGATGGCCCTGAACGACCGCCTGAAACTTCGGTCCATGGTTATTGCGGCGAAGGGCGACATGGTGTACGCAGCCAGTGAGGAGTGCGCCATCCGCGTGATTGAGCCGGATGTGGACGCCATCTGGGCGCCAAAGGGCGGGGAGCCTGTCATTGTAACTCTTGAGGGAGGTGTGAAGTAATGTCCATTGATTTTATCTATCCGGAATACGAAGTTGTCCGGAATCAATCCCGGTGTATCGCATGCCGCGTCTGCGAGCGGCAGTGCGCCAACGAAGTTCACTGGTATGACGAGGATGCCGGCGTCATGATGGCGGATGAGAGCAAGTGCGTCAATTGCCATCGCTGCGTCGCCTTCTGTCCCACAAGAGCCCTCAAGATTGTCAAGAGCGACGATACGTATAAAGTCAATTCAAACTGGACAGGAGATGTGATCTCCGATGTTATCCGGCAAGCCGGCACCGGCGGAGTGCTGCTGTCCTCCATGGGAACGCCGAAGAATTATCCTGTTTACTTTGATAAAATCCTGCTCAACGCATCCCAGGTGACCAACCCATCCATCGACCCGCTGCGGGAGCCTATGGAGACCAAGGTATATCTTGGAAAGCGGCCCGCGGAGATCCGGCGGGATGAGAGCGGGGAGATGGTCAACGCCATGCCGCCGCACCTGGAACTTTCCGTGCCGATTCTATTTTCTGCCATGTCCTACGGTTCCATCAGCTACAACGCCCATGAAAGTCTAGCGCGGGCGGCGCAGGAACTGGGTATCTATTATAATACGGGGGAGGGCGGACTACACGAGGATTTTTATAAGTACGGCGCGAATACCATCGTCCAGGTAGCATCCGGCCGCTTCGGCGTCCACAAGGATTATCTCGAGGCCGGCGCGGCCGTTGAGATCAAGATGGGACAGGGGGCGAAGCCCGGCATTGGCGGTCATCTGCCGGGAGCGAAGATCGTCGGGGACGTTTCCAGAACCAGAATGATACCGGAGGGGTCCGACGCCATTTCTCCGGCGCCCCATCACGATATCTACTCCATTGAAGATCTGCGGCAGCTGGTGTACTCTCTGAAAGAGGCGACAGAGTATAAGAAGCCGGTCATCGTCAAGATCGCCGCTGTCCACAATGTTGCGGCCATCGCCAGCGGCATTGCCAGAAGCGGCGCCGACATCATCGCCATCGATGGATTCCGCGGCGGTACGGGGGCGGCCCCTTCCCGGATCCGGGACAATGTTGGGATCCCCATTGAGCTGGCCCTCGCCAGCGTGGACGAGAGACTTCGCCAGGAGGGGATCCGGGATGAAGTTTCCATCATCGTAGGCGGGAGCATCCGCAGCAGCGCGGATATCGTAAAAGCCATTGCCCTGGGAGCAGACGCGGTGTACATTGCCACAAGCGCCCTCCTGGCCCTCGGCTGTCACCTTTGCCGCAGCTGCAATCAGGGAAAGTGCAACTGGGGGATCGCAACCCAGCGGCCGGAACTGGTGAAGCGTTTAAATCCGGAGATTGGGTATAAGAGATTGGTCAACCTTGTGACAGCCTGGGAGCATGAGATCAAGGAGATCATGGGCGGAATGGGGATCAACTCCATTGAAGCCTTGAAGGGGAACCGTTTGATGCTGAGAGGGATCGGGCTGACGGAGAAAGAGCTGGAAGTCCTGGGAATCAAGCACGCCGGTGAGTAGAGAGGAGGAGCCTGCATGAAGCGAATCTATGTCAATGAAAAATGGTGTCTGGGCTGCCATCTTTGCGAATATTATTGTGCCTTTGCAAACTCTGGGGAAAAGGACATGGTCAAGGCGCTGAAGGGCGTGCGGATCAACCCTAGAATTCAGGTGGAAGAAAAGGATGGGATCAGCTTCGCCGTCTCCTGCCGCCATTGCGAGGAGCCTCTGTGCGTCAAGGGCTGCATCACCGGCGCTCTACATCTGGTGGACGGTGTGATCGAGATCGACAAGGAGAAATGCGTGGGGTGCTACACCTGCATTTTGACTTGCCCTTACGGATGCGTTATGCCATCGGATGAAGGCGTTATTCAGAAGTGCGAGCTGTGCCTGAACAATGCCGGCGGAAAGCCCGCCTGTGTTGAGCACTGCCCCAATAAAGCGATTGTATTTGAAGAGAGGTGAGGAGCTTGCGGTATACGATTATTGGAAATTCAGCCGCTGCCATCGGCTGTGTGGAGGGAATCCGGCAGGTTGATCAGGAGGGGCCGATCACGATTATTTCCCGGGAAAAGTACCACACCTATTCCCGCCCGCTGATCTCATACCTGTTGGCAGGAAAGACCGATGAGGAGCGGATGAAATATCGAGCCGATGATTTCTACGAAAAGAATAACTGTGACGTTATGCTCGGAAGGACAGCTGTGGCCATCGATTCTCTTGCCAAGACTGTTTTGCTGGACACTGGGGAGAGTGTTCCTTTTGACCGTTTGCTATGCGCCACAGGGTCAAAACCCTTCGTGCCGGCTATGGAAGGTTTGGAGTCGGTTCCGGTCAAGCACACCTTTCTATCTCTGGATGACGCCAAGGCGCTGGAACTTCTGGAATGCCTGTGGGTAAAATTCAACAACCAGCCTGCGCCGCCGAAGGTGGGAATCACCTTAAAGGAAAGCAGCACCTATACGGACTTTGCCAACATCAACACCGGCGGCATCACCCCGGACGGCCAGGACGGGGTCAACCGGGTCAGCTATCTGATCCTGGACTGCATGGATGAGATGCGGCTGCTTCAGCCCAGCTCCAACGTAC
>CAUFVC010000009.1:0-17117 GCA_959029275.1 uncultured Eubacteriales bacterium
GCGGCCAGCCCAAGGGGCAGTTTCGGGGCGTAAGCGGCGGTTATGGGGGTGTCAGAGGGGCTGGACGGCTCAGAGGGCCCGGACGGTTCAGAGGACCCGGAGGGCTCAGAGGGCCCGGACGGCTCAGAGGGCCCGGACGGCTCAGAGGGCCCGGAAGGCTCAGAGGGCCCGGAGGGCTCAGAGGGCCCGGAAGGCTCAGAGGGCCCGGAAGGCTCAGAGGGTCCGGACGGTTCAGAAGGCCCGGACGGTTCAGACGTCAGCGCTTTATCAGCGGCTAAGAGTGCAGACAGGGCGGCATCAACAACCTCCTGGGAGGCGTTCGGATCGGCTAAAACACGTTGCGCCTGTTCTAGTGCATCGCGGAAGGCGGAAATGGAGACTTCCGTATACCCCTCCAAGGGCTTTTGGCTGGCTTCGGCGACAGCTGCTTCAAGGGCGGATTTATCCGGCAGCTCCGGCGCGCCGTACAGGCCATAGACGCCCATTTCCGCCAGCTGCACCATGGGACCGTTGATTCCCGTTACTTCTGCATTCGAGGCGCGCCGGGTTACGTAGATGCGCACGTAGCGCCCTACGGCATAGCTGTCCAAATCGATCACATAAGGACCATCGGCCGGAGAGGATGCACCGGTCACCTCTTTGACCGTATTCCATGTTTGTCCATCGCCGGAAACCTCGATTCTAAAATCCTGGGGGAAGTTATCACCATAGGGGGCGGCACAGGGAAAGAGCACGACTCGCTTGATGCGGCAGGTTTCGCCCAGGTCGGTCATGGCCCAGGCCGGATAGGTTTCATCATAGGCGCCGCCGTCAGGTCCTGCCTCCTCTGGATCCGTGGACCATCCCGCATAGGGGTGGGCATCGGTGAGCCATTCCTTCTGCCAGTCATGCTGATCGTCGGTATACTCGGTATAATGGGAGGATGCTTCCACCGGCGTATTGTCAGAGAGCCAGCGCAATCCCCTTGGAACATAGGAGGTGACATCCATACGGCTGGGTTCGGTGGTGACCTCCTCCGGCGCGGGGATCGTACCGTCGTCATGATAGATCTCCACTTCGGCCAGGCTCAGCCTCTCGGCGTTGGAGCCTGTGAAGCGTATGCGCAGATAGCGGGCTGTCGTTTCGCCAAAGCTCCAGGTCGGGGGTATATAATCCCCCTGGATATAGCCGGTCACCTCGGTGATGGGCGTCCAGCTTTCCTTGTCGTCAGAGGCTTCCAGGACAAAGCCTGTAGGCATCTCGCCGCCATATACGCCGGCGATTTCCGAGGGATAGAGGTCGATACGGTTGAAGGTGGCGGGCGTACCGAAATCAAAGGTGATGGAGGCGTTAACGTCATCGGTGCGCCATCCTCGGGAGGAGGCGGTCGAGGCTCGCTCCCCGTCGATTAGGTTTTTGATAAAATACTGGTCGCTGCTCTGAGAGGAAGAGGCGGTGATGTAGCTGCTGAGAGCCACATTGTCCTGTTCGCCGGGCTGTTCTGCACTCTGGACGAAATCCACACCCTCAGGCAGCGCAAATAGGTAGGCGCCGCCGATGTCGGCCTGGATGCTTAAAATATCGTTCTCCAATGACCAGGTGGACGTACCGGCGTCGGAGGTGCCGGCCAGCTCCAGGCTGGATACGGCGCCGTTCAGTCTCAGCGCAATATTGGCACGGTCGGTAAAGCTGTTGTTGACCACCATCAGGTAGTTACGTCCAGTGTTCTTATGCTGCATCAGGGTTACCTGGAAATCCGTATTGTCCTGTGGCTGGGCGAAGAAGCTTTGAGGGATGGAAGAAACGACCCCGTCATATGTATTGCCGTTGAAGTATACTTCCATAGCGTCTAGGTTTACCAGTGTGGCACCCATAGCCAGGATCTGGTGGTTGATATCGCTGACCGCGTCATACAGGGCTGTCTTCTCGCCGTCGCGGTTGATGATTGCGCCGGTAAAGTTCTCGCCCGATGACGGCGGCTGGAACCAGGTGAAATAGGAAAGGTATTTGTAGCCAAATCCCAGGGCAATGCTGGTTTCCCAGCGAATTTCATCCTGGGTAGGCAGGCGAAGAGCACCCTGGATGCTGGAGGTTTGGATAAAGAGGCCCGTTTTGGTGTCATTGGCAAGGCCAGCTTTCCAGCCGGTTTTCATGCAGGCCAGCATCTGGCTGACGGTTGTGCCCCCTTCATAAAAGGGGTAATAGTCGTACATATAATAATCGCACGGATAGCCCGCATCGGCGTTGAGCTTCAGCCAGTCGTCAATGATCCCCTCGGAAACGCCGGGCAGGAAGTTAAGGTAGACGTATTTGTCTGGATCCAGGCTTTTGAGCATCTGGTAAGCATTGACGTAAGAAGTGGGGAAAGCCGGCTCGTCGCAGAGCCAGTAACCGCCCACGCCCGGAACGTTCTTGTACTCAGACAGGACACTGGAGATATATTCCTGAGACTGATTCTGTAGGCTTGGCCCCAGACGGTCATCGCCTACCGTCATACGCATACCGTATTTGTAGCAGTATTCCAGCATCTGTAGCTGGGTTTCCTTAAAGCCCACCTCCTCACCGGCGCCCATTACGTAGTTGATGCCGGCTTCGGCCATCCATCTGTATTGTTCCTCGGTGATGTAATCGGGCCCAATGGGTGGCCAGAACATGCTGATAAGGATGTTCTCATTGAAGATATCCCTCCGGGCGGATACCACGTAGACGTGGCAGGAGGCACTGATGTCATGACCGTTCTCATGGTTGGATACTGTAATATCGGCTTCCCCCACGCCCACAGCCGTCAGATTACCGTCCGCATCAACTGTGACGACGTTGTTATCGCTGGAGGCCCAGATCTTTTCGGTAAGGGGCAGGGCATTATCGTTGACCAGTGTGGCCTTTAGCTGGTCGGTATCGCCCGGCACCAGTTCAAGTGCGGTGCGATCCAGTTCGATATGGGCTTCTGGGGATTCGCCGAATACAGCAAACTCGGCCAGCTTCAGCGGCTCTCCACCGGCGGCGGATATACGCACATAGCGCCCAACCACCGGTTGCTCCGGCTCGATAACCACCGGCTTTTCCGGCGCGTCTGCGCCTGAAACCTCGTAGAGCGTTGTCCAGTTCTCCATGTCCTCCGAGGTAGCGACCGTATAGCTGGCGGGGAAATTTTCGCCATAGGGATCATTATGGGGAAAAAGCACTGCGCGGCGCAGCACATAGGGCGCTTCAAGGTCGATGCAGGCATAGGGCGCGGTATCGGTATCATCTGCGGCCCAGGCCGTGGTCAGGTCTATATCCGTAAGGGCACCTCCAACGGAGCCGGATGATATCTCCACGTTTTTTCCCTGCGAAAGCGCTATGCAGCCGGATGGCATGTAGGAGTCAAAATCGTCGGTGGTCATGATGGTATCACTGCCGAATACAACCATTTCTCCTATCTGCACAGGCAGGGTTTCGCCATACTCGCTGGTCATAGGCATATCGGTACGCCGGGTTACATAGACCTGTACATAGCGGGCGGCGGGAAGCGCGGTTAGATCGACAACAAGCGGTGTGTCAACGGTAGCGCTGACCTGGTCGTTGGTATAGACCGTTGTCCAGCTTTGGTTATCGTCCGATAGTCGGATTTCAAGGGCACGCGGGAAATTGGCGGCATATTCCTCGTCCCGGACCGGGAAGATTACGATGCGCCGCAGCTGGGCCGTCTTTCCCAAGTCTACGGTGGCCCAGGCGGGCGTTTCCGGGTCGGTAACCCCTTCATCGAAGGCGGTGCTCCAGCCTGCGTCTAGATCGTCATCGCACAGCCATTCCAGCTGCCAGTCATACAGCGGGGCGGTCTGAGCCTCGTTCAGCTTAAAGAAGGTCCCGTGGGATGACGCCTCCAGGGTGGAAGAGGTGTAGTTAATGGTCGAGAGGTTGTCATAGCCCGCAGGTTGATAACGCTCGACGATGAGGTGGTCCCCTGTGATGGCCTGTGCCGTGGGTACTGGCAGCAGGCAAAGGATCATCAGCGCAGCGACGATCAGGGCGAACCCGCGTCGCGTCCATGTAGATACGTTCATTTGTTTCTCCTTCCTTCCTCTTTTTTTGTTTTTAGTAATACTACCATACTTCGAAGGCCGTGCAGGAAAAGGGCGCAAGGTCACTGTCAAAGACCACCTTGGCCTCGCAAAGGCTTGCGGAAGCTCTGCAGAAGGGCGGAAGCCGCAGGTGAGTATAGGTACGGCCAAGCATAACCTGCGGCGCAAGTACTTCGTCCTCGGAAAAGTTCCACAGCGCCACGGCCAGCCGTGCTCCGCCCTGCTTTGCGAGTAAATACAGGCCAGGGTTCTTTTCGCAGAAGGCCGCAGGCGGGCGGCCTTGGAGCCAGGTCAAAGCTTCCTTCAGCTGCCGCTGGCGGCAGTAGGAGCTAAACAGACCGTTGACGCCCTTTTTCATCTGCGCGGCGTCAAAGGCAAACACCAGCACCCGACCCCCTGTGTCGCTGGAATAGCGGTAAACCGCGGGCCGGCGCGTTTGCTCTGTCTCGAACCAGCTCAGCACCTCGGCTCCGGGCTTGATCCGGAGATGGTAGAAGCCCGGAGCCCCGTCCACCGGAAGTCGCTCCCCCTGCGAGGGAAAATGCTCCCATAAGGGGGCGTCGCAGGGGCTGCACGTCTCCAGACCGATGTCCCAACCCCTTTGCAGAAGGATCTGTGCCGACGCTGCGTCCAACACCATGGGCCGCCCGGCAAAATCGCTGTCCGTGGTGTAGCGGGCGCTCTCTCCGAAGACTAAAGTGGCCGTGTGTGGGTCCTCCTCATAGCTGACCGGCATGGAGCACCCCAGCGCCAGGCGCTGGGCGGCCGGGAAAAAACCGTCCACCACGCGGTCGAGGCCATTCCCTTCAAACCACGCGCCGCGCAGTTTATGCAGCGGCTCATACAGCTGTAGACCGACAGATGTTTTTCCGTCAAATAGCTGCGCCAGCTCGTCGTTGCGCCTGCGGTATTTGACATGGCGATCCACATAGCCTGTTTCGTAGAGCGGCGATCCGTGATAATCCAGCATATATTTGAGACATCCCTGGGCCAGTCCATCAGCGCGCAGAATGCTCTCGAAGCCCTCTAGATAGGCGGCGGGAACCACATTTCTTGGGCGGGGGAACGAGTCACATTCGGAGAACACCTCGCAGTCCTCCCCCTTTTGCCGCCACCAATGCAGCTGTAGTCGCTCCAGCTCCGCGGGCTCCGCAGGCGAGCGCATACCGAAGCTGCGGGTTGCGGCCCAGTAGGGCGCGCCGATCAGCCGCAGCAGCGGCCGGGTAGAACCCGCAAAGATCTGGGCCAGTTCCAGGCTGTCTACGCCATCCGTGTCCCAGGTGGTGATGCAGGCGCAATGGCCCAGGCGGATGGAGGGATCGACCGTATCTACGGTCTGGCGCAGCAGGCGGGCAAAATCACGCAGCGTGTCGCCCATGAGATCCAGCCATATATCGCGATACCGGTTGGGCCCGCCGGAAAAGATATGCTGGGCCAGGATGTCGCGGGTGATCCTTTTCCCAAGGCGCTGTGCATAAGCGTCCAGGTGGCGTGTACAGGCGCAGCCCACATCATGGCCGCTGCGCAGGGAGAGGCGAAAGTCATCGTCGATCAGGATCAGCGCAGGGCGCAGGGCAGCTACGTCCCGGATCATGGCGCAGTATGCCTGAGCAAAGCCAGGGTCCAGCGGGCAATAGGAATCCCGGGATTCGTCGCCGTCCAGGCTGCAGATGGGGGTGTACCGGCCGGCCAAATATGTTTCCGGGCCGATCAGCGGAGCGCCATGTCCCAGTCCGTCCAGCCAGACGCCAACTTCCAGGCCCCTGGCAGCGTAAAAACGGAGATTTTCGGCTAGCAGTTCCAGCACGGCGGGCCTTTCGTCCGCGCTGCCCAACAACCTGGGCGGGCAGAGCAGCACGCGCTGCGCACCGGCGCGGCTTAGTTCGCCGTAATAGGTTTCGCGGGTAGACGGAGTGGAGAGCTCGTTTATGAGAGGGATAGTCAACGTATATTTGTCGTTCATGGTTCCTCCTTGGTTTATGGTATCGGTTACAATGGATAAGGAAGTTAACTTCCATTTTGCTAAAGGCTGAGAAGAATGATGGACGCCACTCCAAGTGCGATCCCCGCCAGTTGGCGTTGATTCAATTTTTCATGGTAACCCCATACAGAGACGAGGGAGGTGAGGACGACGTTGCCTCCTGAAAGGATGGGAAACATAAGCGAAGCCGCGATTTTAGTAGAGAGCAGTAGCACGAGAAGATTGGTCAGCCCGTTTAAAATGCCACAGGGCACAGCCATGTACCAACCCCTTCGGATGGAGGAAAGCACATGCCCCCTCTCCAGAAGCAAACTACAAATCAGCAGGATGATCGAAACGCCGGCGAGGGACAGAATCATGAATTCATTTTTGTATTGACCGCCGAAAGCCACCTGTTGTGCCTTCTGGACTGTGGAGCAGAGTCCATTCCCCATGAAGGCCACGAAGACATAGAGCAGCCATTTGACATTCTTTTTCCTGTCGCTTTTGGCGTAGTTGATCATGGCAAGAGAGAGGACGAGAAGCGCCATCCCGATGCACATGCTGACCCTAACCTTTTCATGCAGAAATAGAATGCCGTACAGGGTGGGAATCATCAGAGAGTAGGAGTGGATCAGGGATGTGAGCGAAAGAGGACCGCATCCCATGGCAAGGGTGAGAAAAACAGTGGCCGCACAGTAGGCGGCGGTAAATAATAGGGTGTAGCCCAATATTTCCTGGCAAAATCGGAATTTGAAACCAGAGGATACGACAAACATACAAAGGGCCGAGATGGAAACTAAGGCTGCATAGGTCACCGCTCCCGTCGGTTTTTTTGTGCTGTATTGCTTAGTGAAAACCTCTTGAGCTGCCAGCGTGACCACAGTGAGAAATAGAAAGCAGTAATTCATAAAGGTGACTCCTTTGATTCAGTAGGCGGCTGCCGCTTATTCCTTCACAGCCCCCAGCATGATTCCACCCACAAAATATTTCTGAAAAAAGGGATAGATGACCGTAATGGGAAAGGTGGTGAGAACTAGCGTTGCGACCCGGATGGTTGCCGGCTTTATGCTGACTTGTGTGGCGGAGGCTCCCATTTTTTCAGACATATTTTGTAGGTACTCCATTTCCTCGGTCATACGCGCCATGATGCTCTGCAGTGTCACAAGGCTGCTGGATTTCGTGTAGATCAGGGTATCAAGCCAAGAGTTCCATTGATTCACACCCTGAAAGATAATAATGGTTGCCACGATGGGCATGGAGGCCGGCAGAATGATCCGCAGATAAATTTGAAACTTTCCTGCGCCGTCGATGGTCGCCGCCTCCTCCAAGGATTCCGGAATGGAATCGTAGAAGGACATAAAGAGAATGGCATTGTAGAATCCCCACATGCTGGGTATGATGTAGACCAAGAAATTATTGAGCAGCCCCAGATTTTTCATAAGCAGATAGTTTGGTATCATGCCGCCGTTAAAGTACATGGTAATTACAAAATAGAGCATATACCATTTCCGCCCCATGATCCATCGCTTGCTTAGTCCGTAAGCGGCAAGCCCGGTGAAGCCCACATGCAGCACAGTGCCGATCACGGTCCGCAGCAGGGAATTTCGGAAGGCGATGAGCATTAAATTATTTTGAAATAAATACTTGTAATTGTCCAAGGTAAATTTTCGCGGCCAAAAGAAAATAGGACCTTTATAGGCGTCAACCCCGTCATTGAAGGAGAGAATAATGCAGTTCCAAAAGGGATAGAGGATCAACAGGCTGACCAGAATGAGAAAGATGGAATTGACAACTTCAAAGATCTTTTCCGATGTAGTCGCAGATAGGAGACTCGCTTTTCTTTTTCTCGCCATATCAGAACAACCCCGATCCATTTATTTTTTTTGCCAAGCTATTGGCTATCAGCATAAGAGCCGCGGAGACCGTGGAGGTGATGAGCCCGATGGCTGTGGAATAGGAAAAGTTTCCTTTTCGGAGGCCGATCTCGTACACATAGTAGGATAAAACATTGGAGCGCTCGAAGTTCACCGAATTGCTGAGGAAATAAGCCTGGTCAAACCCTGTTCCCGCCATGCTGCCCATGTCCAGAATGAGCATGATGGCTACGATGCTGGAGAGGGAAGGCAGCGTGATATATCGAATCCGGGCCAGCCGGCCAGCGCCGTCTATTTTGGCGGCCTCATACAGGGATTCGTCAATGCCGGACATGACCGCTAAATAGATAATGGCGCTCCAGCCAGTTTCTTTCCACCGATCTACGATAAGAATCAGAGGCCAGTAAAGGTTTTTCGATCCCAAGAAGTGGATTGGCTCTCCACCCAAGGCTTTGATCACAACATTTATGATTCCGTCGTTGACATTCAAAAAGTTATCCAAGAGCACCGCCATGATGGCCCAGGAGATAAAGTGAGGCAGATAGCTGATGGTCTGAACGATTCTTTTTAGAGCGGTGTTGGACAACTCCCTAATCAGGATGGCAAAGAAAAGGGTGACGGGGATGGAGATCAGAATGCTTAACATGGACAGTCCAATGGTATTCATCACCGCATTGCCCATATAAAAGTCGCTTAATATGTTCTGGAAATGTTTCAGTCCAACCCAGGCACTTCCCAAAATTCCATCCCGCATGCGGTAATCCTTAAAGGCGATCATCAGCCCTCCCATGGGGATATAGTTGAAAATCAGGGCAAAGGCCATGGCAAGCCAGATCATGAAATGAAAGGGAAGCTCCTTCTTAAATCGCCGGATGCCATAGCCTTTGCGCCGCCTGACGGCGGCTGGCTGTAAAGTTTTGATTTGTTGTGCCACAGAGAATCCTCCTTGCATTTTATAAAGGCTGGCCCCGCCACAAATCTCAGCGAGGCCAACGGCAGCCGCTTATTCAAACACAATGCCGGAGGCTTCCAGGGAAGCTTTCACGTCGTGTATTTTGGGCAGCAGAATATTAAATAGCTTTTCTTTTCCAACGCTGTTTATGTCTGCGATCATTTTGTCGTACAGGCTTTGCAATTCCGCCTCAGATTCAGCCAGGATGATGTCAATGATCATATTTTCGTAGATATCGGAGCAGTTGCCCTCGATATCGGATTCCGTCGTGCCGGATTCGATGGTCACCAGATCTGGCAGGGCTGACGCGAGGTTGGTCTTGACATACGGCTTCCACAGATCGCGGCCTGCCGTAATCTCCTCGTTCTCCTCGTCGAACCGCTGTGGGTATCCTGCAATGTCATCATAGAGAGTATCCACCGCAATCCAAGTTTTGGTGCTGTTATAGATGCCTAGCGTATTCAGTTTTGCGATATCGAAATGAGCCAGCGCCGCTTCGCCGATGGGATTGGGATAATTGACGCCCTGATCATCGGTACCCAGCTCCCAGTGCTCACCGTAGATGCCCGCAGTCACGGCGAGATTTCCTTCCTCGGTCTTGAGGAACTCCATCAGACGAATAGCCCGGTCAGGGTGCTCACAGTCCTTGGTGATAACCGTGTTCGGCATAATCATAGGACTCACCATGGAGATCGCCATGGACCATTCCTGATCCGGAGCATTGGTTATGGGAGCGATAAAGGAGACGGTGGCTCCCTCCACATTTTCCGCAATCGCTGCTTTATTGGCCGGCACTTCCCAGGCATTATTCTTCAACAAAAACAGAAAGCTGCCTTGGGGAACGATGGACGAGAAGTCATCGGTAAAGACGTTTTTGGGCAGATAGCCTTCCCTATACATGCGGTTCCAGAATTTCAGCTGTTCGAGGCCGCGTTCGCTTTCAAACCAGTAGGAGAGGGTATCCGTCTCCATATCGTAGCGGTAGGGAGAGGAGGTTGTCTCGCCGCCGAACATTCCGTCGAAAGCACCGCTGGTCAGGGATGGCTGATAGAGGTAGATGGGGTAGTTGACTTCAGGCCACTCATCTTTGCGCGCCATAAAAGCGTCCATGACCTCGATCCATTTGTCCGTGGTCTTAATCTCATCAATACTGCATCCCAGCTCTTTAAGGATATCGGTGCGGGTGGCGATATGTCCGTTCATATAGAAGTAGGGGGAATTGGAATAACTGACGGACTGGGTCTGCCGGGAGACATAATAGATGTGCCCATCCTCCATTTTGCTAAATTCAATTTCCTCAGGATATAGCAGATCCCACATGGAGGGACAGTACTCATCGATCAGCTCGTCAATCTTGTGGATGTAATCCCCCTGTATCATCTCGTTATACTGAATGGAACTGGGGTAAACCGTGGCGATGATGTCGGGCAGTTTCTGGCCGGAGGCAAGCATTAGGGTTAATTCGTTATTATCGCTGCTCTGGGCAAACTGCACGTCCAACTTGACCCCAGTGCGCTCCGTAATGTATTCTGTGACTCTGTCGTCGCCCCAGTTCCAGCCATCGGTGATGACTTCCCCTTTAAACATGGTCAGGGTTACAGGGCTTGTATCCTCCATCCATTCCAGGTTCTTCGGATCTTCCTTGTAGACTGTGGGCCACCCGGAGGGGCCTGCCTGTTGGCTGTTGCTGTCTTCACCAGAGGAAGAGAGCGGCGCGCTGGAGGTTTCATTTGACTCCTGGGAAGAGTCCGCGCTTCCCCGGCTACATCCGGTGACCAGCATTGTGGCTAAGAGCAATGTACAGATCAACTTCTTTTTTACCATACGTATTTCCTCCTCGTGTTGATACAATCTTTATCTTGTATTAGGAAGGCTGCAGTCTTTCTGTCTCTATTGTATCTAAAATAGTTGGCAGGAAGCAACAAGAGATTTGTATAATATCTATCGTTTTTGTAGACTTTTTAGATTTTTTGTGGAAAATATGCTATACTAAAGAAGATCAATCAAAAGATTCGGAGGAAAAATATCCTATGCTGCGCGTATTGCTGGTGGAAGATGAACAAAAGGATCTTCAATTGTTAAAGAAGCTGATCCCGTGGGATGAGCTGGGATTGGTCTTCTCAGGGGCGGCGG
Source organism: uncultured Eubacteriales bacterium (assembly GCA_959029275.1). GTDB lineage: Bacteria > Bacillota > Clostridia > Lachnospirales > Bianqueaceae > Bianquea. The sequence continues at coordinate 10,966 of CAUFVC010000009.1, forward strand.
AGAACGGCAGATTAGCTTTGGACATGGATGAACAGATTCATCCGGATATTGTCATTACCGATATCGTGTTGCCTCACCAGGACGGTGTGACGCTGGCACAGCAAATCCGAAAGCGGCGCCGCGATGTCCACATTCTGCTGGTATCTGGGCATCAGGATTTTCAGTATGCCCGGTCGGCCATAACGGCGGAGGTGGACGCCTATATTCTCAAACCTATTCGAGAAGAAGAACTGCGCCAAGTATTGGAGAAGGTGACAGCCCAATGTATCGCGGATAAGAGGAGCTTTTACGAAAAAAATCTGTTTCAGCAGCAGCTGCGCCAGCAAATGCCTCAGCTGCGGGATTTATTTCTGCGCCGGTGGATTACGTCCCCGGAGCCAGAACCGCAGCTTTTTCAAGATCAGCTCGAGTTCTATCACATACCGGTGCCGGTGGATCGCTTTTGTGTTCTTGTGCTTTCGCACGATGACCCGGAAATAAAGACTGATGAGTATAGCCGGCAGAGGATATGTCTTGAGCTGCAAAACTCCATACAGCAGCTGACAGCGGAGCGCAAGATGGCCTGCTGCTTCTGGGAGGATTCACGGGATTGTGTTATCCTCACAGGCTGTGAGACAGAGGAGCCGTACCCGGAGCTAGCTCAATTCGCCGGTCAGCTCGTCCAGCAGGCGGGGCTGCTCTATGGGATCAGCATGACGGCGGGAATTGGGATCCCTGTGTCGGAGTACGGGCAAGCGCCAGAATCGTACCGCACAGCGCTTGCGGCCGTAGAGGATCGATTTTTTGCTGGAAAAGGACAGGTCATTATCTATCACGGTGTCTCCTCGAAAGATGGACGGCTTCCGCCCCCAATCAATCCTTGTCATGAGGCATTAATCCAGGCTGTGCTCTGTGGCAATCAGGAGGAGATCCAGATGTTGACCCGCCGCTGGATGCAGCAACTTTCCCAAGTTCGGCTTTCCGCTGAGATGCTCCGCTGTATGTGCATTGAGCTGCTTAGCGCTGTGATCACCAGCGTCGGCACACTGCGCGCCGCGCCGACGGAAGCGTTTTTGGCAGACGCCTCACCCTATGAGACACTTCTTTCTCTGGGAACACTGCAACAAATCACAGAACAGATTGAGGTATCGCTCTGTTCCCTAAGCCGTTTCGTGACGCAGTCAGCCAACGACAGATATATTGCCATTGTGAGCCGCATCCAGAGCTTGGTGGAGGAGGAGATGGATCAGGGCCTAACAGTGGAAATTATCGCAGACAAAATCAATCTGAGCCGGGGCTATACGGCTAAAATCTTCTATCAAGTGACCGGCGAGTATCTGAACCGATACCTGATTCAGCAGAAGATTGCCCGGGCGAAGGGGCTGCTGCGCAACAGTGATTTAAAAATTCATGAGATTGCCCGTCAGGTGGGATATGACAGCGCCCCCTATTTTTCCGCCGCCTTTAAAAATGAGACCGGTATGCTGCCCAGGGAATACCGGGATAACTGCCATTACAGGTAGCAAGATAGGATGGAGATGCTATGAAAAGAAACTGGATCGAGAATCTGAAGGCAAAAAATAAATTTCTTTTGTTTGTGGGAGCCACACTGCTCATGGTCATCGTGGTCCTCATCACGGTTTCCGCCTCTGTATATTCCTCAATCCTTTTGAAAGAAACCCATAAAAAGACGGAGCAGCAAATGAGCTATGCGGTGCGGAACATCGATTCGAATGTGCAGGCGCTGCAGAAGCTTATGGAGAGCATTTATCTGGCAAAAACGCTGCATCAATATCTGGAGACGGATCTGAGCGGGATGAGCTATACAGAAACAAATCAGGTTCTCACCAACATTGAAAAATATGTGGCGTCCCTCATTTCTCCCCATCAATATCGTCCAGAACTTATCCTCTACTGGACTCCAAGTGAAAATTCTCTCGTCAATTATGGGGATTCAAGGATCGTTCAGGATAGCCAGACTGTCCTGGATGATCCCTGGTATCAGGAGGCGATTGCTTTCAACCGCCATCAGATGATCTGGGATTGTGTCTGGGAGGACGAACAATATCGCATCTCCATTGTGTTGAAGCTTGGGCTGAAAGAGGAGAAGGAGGTTGTAACCCGGCTTACCCAGAGCCTTTCTGTGGTGTGTGACGGTGCGCGGAGCATTCTCGATGTGGAAAGAGGGCAGATGATGATTCTGGATGCCGACGGCTCTATGCTGTATTCCGCAGGTCCGGACAAATGGCTTTCCCCCGCTGATTTTCAATGGACAGAGGGCACAAAGCCCGAATCAGACTGGACGGGGGTTGTGACAGCGAAGGTCAGCGGTGAGGATAAGTCGGTTTACTGTCAGCCCTATGACAAGATGAACTGGCAGCTCCTTTACATTGTAGAGAACAGCAGTTTTTTGGAAAACACGCCACACCTCTGGCTGTACATGATCCTGGTTCTTATCACCGTTGCATTTTCTGTCGCCATGCTGCTGTTCTCTTCCCGCATTATGACGAAGCGGCTTGTACTGCTGACAAAGGCTGTAAGACAGGTGGATAAGGAGCATTTGGTGCTGAACACGGAGATTTCAGGCAATGATGAGGTGGGAGTTCTCTCTTCCTTTTTACAGGATACTTTGAAGATGGTGCGGCAGCTAATCCGCGACAATCAGAAAATCGAGAAGGAACGCTATGCCATGGAATTGCAGTCGCTTCAGGAGCAGATTAATCCGCATTTTCTCTATAATGCGTTATCGGCCATTGCCGCCATGGCCTACGACATTGAAGCCTACTGGATTCGAGATGCGCTGTTGAACCTGGCCGATTTTTACCGCCTATCGCTGAGTCACGGGGCCGATACCATCCGTTTGCAGGATGAGTTACATATCTTGAATTCCTATTTAGCCATCTGCCGGCTGCGTTTTGACTCCCAGCTGGATATCCGAATGGATATCGGCACAGAGACCATGGAGCTCTATGTGCCAAAGCTGATCATACAGCCATTTATTGAAAACGCTGTCTTTCACGGCAATGCCGGGATTATCCAGATATCCGCCCGATGCGCGGAGGGCCAACTGCTGATTGTGATCCGGGATGATGGGACCGGCATGAGCGAAGAACAGATTCGCAGCGCCATAGCTGGCAATAAGGATGGATGGCATGCCTTACAAAATATCCAACGGCGTCTGCGCTTGCGCTATGGGGAGCCTTACGGTCTTTCCATCGAGAGTCAACCCGGCAAAGGTACCACCATCACACTGATCCTGCCATGTCAGAAGGATCTCCCATAGAGGAGAGTGAGCCCCAAAGACGCCTTAAGATTCAACGTGAGAAACCCTCAGAAGAAAAGGTTTGCGACTCTGCCGCCCGGCAAGGGGGATACAGCCCTTTTGTTTCCGGGATTCGGCGTTTTTTCAGCCTTGCTTTTCTATTTTGAGTATGGTATGATAAAACCTACTTAATTTGCGGCAGCCCACGGGGCGCCCTCACGTCTTGAATAATGAAAGGATGATATGTTTGGATCACCTCCCCTCGCAACTACTACTACAGGTTGTGCTCATAGCACTGAATGCGGTATTTGCCAGCACGGAGATCGCCGTTATTTCTCTGAACGACGCATTGCTTGCCCGCAAAGCGGAAAGCGGAAGCAAGAAAGCCCGCCGTCTGTCGAAGCTTGTCCAACAGCCGACCCGGTTTTTATCGACCATCCAGATTGGGATAACATTGGCCGGCTTTTTGGGCAGCGCCTTCGCCGCCGACGGTTTCTCCAAATACTTAGTGGACTGGCTTTTAGACCTGGGTGTTGCGATACCAGAGAAAACCTTGAATTCCATCGCAGTGGTGATCATAACCCTGATCCTGTCCTATTTTACACTGGTGTTCGGAGAGCTGGTGCCAAAGCGGATTGCGATGAAGAAAGCGGAATCGCTGGCTATGTTGGTTGCGAATTTTATCTACGTCCTATCGAAGATCGCCGCTCCCTTCGTATGGCTGTTGACGGCGTCCACCAATGTGGTTTTGCGGATTTTGCGGATCAACCCCCAGGAGGAAGAGGAGGAGGTCACGGAGGAAGAGATCCGCATGATGGTCGATATCGGAAGCGAGAAGGGGACCATCGATCCGCAGGAGCGGGAATACATTGAAAATGTCTTTGAGCTGGACAATAAATCCGCCGCCGATATCATGACCCACCGCACTGACTTGCAGGTGCTCTGGGCTGACGATCCGCTGGAGACCTGGGAGAAAGAGATCCGATCCGGCAATCACTCCCGCCTCCCCGTCTGCGGTGAGGACGTGGACGATATTTTAGGAGTCCTGTCCATCCGAGAATTCTACATGGCGCTGCGGCAGGGAGTCGATAGGACAGAGGCCATGATGCAGTATGTGCGGCCTGCTTATTTTGTGCCGGAATCCGTCAAGATCGGTACGCTTCTCCGCAATATGCAGAAAAGCCGGCATCACTTCGCTGTGGTCATCGACGAGTACGGCGGCGTAAACGGGGTGGTTACCATTCATGACCTTCTGGAGGAACTGATCGGCATCGTAGGCGACAGCTGGGACGGAGCCGAGGAGGAAGAGGAGGATATCATTGCGGTTGACGCCAACACATGGCGTGTCCGCGGCACGACCCCGTTGAAGGATGTGGAGGAGGCTCTCGATATGGATTTGCCAGACGAGGACTATGACACCTTCGGCGGCTTGATCTTTGACGAGCTGGGGATGATCCCGGAGGAGGGATCGAATTTTCCTCCCATGGAGCTGTATGGGTTGCAGGTGAAAATCGAGCGGATCGAGGCCCGGCGTATTCTGTGGACTTTAGTCTGTAAGCTAAATCCTCCCGCAGAGGAAGAGGGCGCTTCCGTTTCGGAGAAGGGCCGGGAGAGGAAAGGAAAGGACGACGAATAATTTACATTAAAATGCTAAAAATTTAACAGCAGGGCTTGTATTCTGACCGCTTTTGGTATAAAATAGTAGAGTATAATGAATATCTAGGAGGTTAAATAAATATGGCTATTAAAATTGGTATCAATGGCTTTGGCCGTATCGGACGTTTAGTGTTCCGTGCCGCCATGGCTCAGCCCGATACGTATGAAATCGTCGGCGTCAATGATCCGTTCATTGATCTTGACTACATGGTGTATATGACGAAGTATGACAGCATCCATGGGCAGTTCCAGGGCGATGTATCCGCTGTGGACGGAAAGCTTGTCGTCAACGGTCACGCCGTCAATGTGTACGCCTGCATGAATCCCGAAGAGATCCCGTGGAGCGAATGCGGCGCTGAGTACGTTGTGGAGTCCACCGGCGTATTTACCACCACCGACAAGGCGAGTGCTCACTTCAAAGGCGGCGCGAAGAAGGTTGTCATCTCCGCTCCCAGCAAGGACGCTCCCATGTTCGTCATGGGCGTCAACAATGATAAATATGACTCCAGCATGAACGTTGTCTCCAACGCTTCCTGCACCACCAACTGCCTGGCGCCTCTTGCCAAGGTTATCAACGACAACTTCGGGATCAAAGACGGCCTTATGACCACAGTCCATTCGACCACTGCGACCCAGAAGACGGTTGACGGACCTTCCAAGAAGGACTGGAGAGGCGGCCGTGCTGCTTCCGGCAATATCATTCCTTCCTCCACCGGCGCTGCGAAAGCGGTGGGCAAGGTTATTCCGGAGCTGAACGGAAAGCTGACCGGTATGTCCTTCCGCGTACCCACGCTGGACGTATCGGTGGTAGATCTGACAGTCAATCTGGCAAAGCCGGCCACCTATGAAGAGATCTGCGCGAAGATCAAGGAAGCCTCGGAAGGCGAGATGGCGGGTATCCTTGGCTATACGGAAGACGACGTAGTGTCCTCCGATTTCATCACGGATCCCAGAACTTCCATCTTCGATGCGAAGGCGGGTATCGCTCTCACCGATTCCTTTGTCAAGCTGGTTTCCTGGTATGACAACGAGTGGGGATATTCCAACAAAGTGCTTATGCTGATCAAGCATATGTATTCCGTTGACCACAAATAAAGAATGACCATAGAAGAAAAGCCGGCGCTGCCGGCCTCAGACTGTAGACAAAGTGCCTCCAGAAACTTAAATTTCTGGGGCATTTTTCTTTTCTTGAATAAACTGTAATGGAATCCATGGTACTGACAAGTTTCACAGATTTTTCCATAGCTTTTGTATT
>CAUFVC010000010.1:0-16383 GCA_959029275.1 uncultured Eubacteriales bacterium
TCCATGCGGTCCTCCTACCATACGCTGCCGGATATCAATGGGGTGGAGCAGGAGGCAGGGGAGGCGTATCAGGCCAAAGATTTTACGGCGTCACAGGACCAAATGGCAGTCTCACTGGATATCGCAGGTGCCTATCCGAGGGAAGCGCGAGTGTACCGGTGGATTCGAAACGTGCAGCTGGTTGGGGGGAAAGTCCTGATCTCAGAGACGGTGGATCCAGAGGTGCCGGTGGAGATCGAGCTGCATTATCTCCTGCTCGACCGGCCCCATATGGCGGCGCCGGGGAAAGCCGTGCTGAAAGAGGGCGTGTCCCTTCTCTACCACGATACCCTTGTGCCAGAAATCGAAGAGATCGGGGTAAAGGGGACCAAGATCGGGCAGCCTTGGGATCGGGATGGGCTGTATCGGCTGCGGCTGAGAGGGCGGCTGGAAGGGGAGACGGTTCTGTCATTCCAGATCCTCAGAGGGGAATGATCTTGATTTTGTCCTAAAATATAAAGAGCTGTCCCTTTACATTTGGAGGCAGAGGCGCTATACTGGAAGACAAAATTGCGCATAAGGGGCGAGGGACATGACAAGCAGAGAGCGAGTTAAGCGAAGTCTGCACTTTCAATACCCGGACCGGTTGCCAGTCAATTTTGACGCGAACCGCACGCCGGAAGACGGGATCGAGTATGGGGAGGATATGATTTGGGTATTCGCCACCCGGCGGCCCAAGGTTAACGGGGTGGACGAGTGGGGCGTCGTGTACGAATCCATCGGAGAAAGCTTCGGTGAGCCCAAGGTTTTCCCGCTGGAGGGCAAAGAGACGCTGGACGGCTATACGTTTCCGGATTTCAGCGAAGACTGGCGGTATGAGGCGATGCGCAAGACTATCGCGGAAAACGTAGAGGAAAAGTATGTGCTGGGTATGCTGCCCAATGGCCTGTTCCAAACGATGATCGACCTCTTTGGCTTTATGGATTTCATGGTCAATGTCGGCGTGAATCCGGAGCTGATCGAGGAGGTGTGCGAGCGGTTCTGCCTCAGCGCCATAGCATGTACAAAGAAAATGGCAGAGTGCGGCGTAGACGGCATTATCCTCATTGACGATACGGCGCTACAGGATCGGCCTATGATCAGTATGGAGGTATTCAATGAGATCTTCAAGCCCCGGTACAAGAGAGTCTTTGACTATGCCCACTCCCTTGGGCTTGATACATTTATGCACAGCTGCGGTTACACGCTGGACATCATGGAGGAGTTGATCGAGGCAGGCTGTGACGCCATCAACCTTGACCAGCAGGACAACATGGGCCTTGAGGAGATATCGAGGCGCTACAAGGGCCGCATCTGCTTCTATTGTCCCCTAGATATTCAGAGGACCGTCGATTTGACACAAGAGCAGATTCAGCAGCGCGTCCAAGAGATGCTGCGAGCGTTTGCCTCACCAGCCGGCGGTTTTATTGCCAAAACGTATCCCCAGCCCAGAGCTGTGGGAATGACGGATTCCTATCTTAAATGGATGACAGATGCCTTTAAGAATACAGAGATTGTGTGAGCCATCGGTTCTGATACCGGTATTCCAGCAATGGGATACCGGTTTTTTGTCGTGAAAATTGCCAGCGGGCGTGAAAAGCCAATCGCAGGGCAAAAGGGATTGCGGTATTCCTATGACCGAAACAGATCATTTACAGACCTACGTGACAATGCTAGAATTGATCTATATTCAAAGCCATCGAACAGATAACTGGTTCGGTCAAAATTGAAAGAAAATAGAGGAGAGATCGCTATGAAGACAGGAGCACAGCTTGAAACAGCGGCCTTATCTGTAAAACAGAAGAGACACGCCTCTCGACGGCGGGACTTAAGGCGCTGCTGGCAGCTCTACCTTATGATCCTGCCGGCCATTACGACAGTGTTTATTTTTCACTACATACCAATTTACGGGGTTCAGATCGCCTTCAAAGACTTCCGAACAAGCCTTGGCATCTGGGGCAGTGAATGGGTGGGATTAAAACACTTCATCCGTTTTTTGGAGTATCCGGACTTCTGGCGAATTTTCTGGAATACGCTTCGCATCAGCCTGTATGGCTTTGCGACATTTCCCTGCTCCCTGGTCTTTGCTCTGCTATTGAATGAGCTTGACAATCAGAAATTTAAGAAGACCGTCCAGATGATAACATATGCCCCCCATTTTATATCCACTGTTGTGGTGTGCTCTATGCTGATGCTGTTCTTTGACAGGTCAAATGGGATTGTAAACAATGTGATTGCGGCGCTGGGCGGAGAGCGGCATTCCTTTATGACGGATCCGAATTGCTTTGACCATCTGTATGTTTGGAGCGGTGTTTGGCAAGGATTAGGTTGGGGGACCATCATTTATCTGGCAGCGCTGTCCTCCATCTCACCGGAGTTAATCGAGGCGGCGCGGATCGATGGGGCGACCCGATTCAAGATCATATGGCACATCAACATCCCCTCCATTTTGCCAACTGTCATCACTTTGTTGATTCTGCGGGTTGGAAGTCTAGTCGGCGTAGGATTTGAAAAAATCTTTCTTATGCAGAATGACTTGAATATGAGCGTCTCGCGGGTTATTTCCACATACACCTACGAGATCGGGCTCAAGGGAGGTCAGTTTAGCTATTCCTCCGCCATCGGCCTGTTCAATAATATTATCAACGTTGTGCTGATTTTGATTGTAAATAAAATTTCCAAAGTTGTAACCGATGTTGCGCTTTGGTAAGGGGGGAGATTTCTATGGCAAAACAAAGAACCACTGGGATCGTGATCAAAAAGACGAGGGCGGACAAGGTATTCGATGTGTTTAATATCTTCATATGCAGCCTGATCACTCTGATCATGGTGTATCCACTCTATTTTACCGTGATTGTATCCCTATCATCGCCTGAAGCTGTGGCGTCGGGCAGCGTCTATCTGTGGCCCAAAGGATTTACCCTGGAAGCCTACCAGAATGTATTCCGAAACAATGAGATCTGGGTTGGATATCGCAACACAATTCTGTACACAGTGGCCAACACACTGTACTGTTTAGGCCTCACCATTCCGGCTGCCTATGTCTTGACGAAAAAATATCTTCCCTTTCGGGGCGCCATCTCCTGGTATTTCTTCATCACCATGTATTTTAGCGGTGGTCTCATTCCGAGCTATATCCTGAACAAATCGCTACATCTGGTCAATACGCCGTGGATTATGATAGTGGGCGCAGGCGTCAGCTGTTATAATCTGATTGTCACGAGAACCTTCTTTTCCAGCAACATACCCGATGAGCTGTATGAGTCCGCGTATATCGATGGCGCGACGGAGTGGCAGTCATTTGTCAAAATTGCGCTGCCGCTGTCAGGGTCCATTCTGGCAGTCATGGCGCTGTACAATGTTGTCGGGTGCTGGAATAGCTACTATACTGCCCTGATTTACATTACGAATCAAGACTACTGGCCATTACAGATGGTATTGAGAAAGATTCTAGTCCTGGGCGAGACCGCGGCGCTGTCGCTGGAAGAAATGACAAAGGATGAGCAGGAATGGGCCATTCGGCAGTCGCAGATGATTTACACGATGAAATATGCGTTGATCTTCATCTCCAGCGCGCCGCTGCTGATAATCTATCCTTTTGTGCAGAAACATTTTGTGAAAGGCGTCATGATCGGTTCTGTCAAGGGCTGATCATAAATATGGTTAACGGGGATTCTGTGACATACGAATCCTGTTATCAATATATAATAAATAGGAAAGAGGAGGAATCATATGAAAGCAAGACGAGGAATCATGGCTGTATTGGCCGTTGTGTTGGCCATGTCAGCGGTCGGCTGCAAGGGTGGCGACGAATCCAGTCAGAATTCTCAGAGTTCTACAAGCGGGAATGCCGCGTCATCAGCAAACGAGGAAAGCCAAGGAAATTCAGAGTATCCTGACTATCTGAATCTGGACAGCGAACTGCCGTTGGCAAATGAGACCCAGACGATGAGTATTGTTGTGTATCAGCGGTCGGGACAAGGTAAGGCGGACGATATCTGGTTTTGGGAGTATGCCCGGCAGGAGATGAATATTGATTTTGACGTGACACAGGTGACGTCCGCGTCGGAATACAAATCAACCGCTTTCGCCACCGACTCTCTGCCGGATATTTGGTTTCAGATGTTCTTAAGCTCCGTTGAACAGATGACGTACGGGGAGCGGGAAGAACAGCTGATGGATTTGTCCGGTTATATCAATGAGACGCTGACGCCCAATATGATAAGGATATACAATGAGTATCCGGAGTACTTGGGAAAGATTACCTCTCCCTCCGGCGCTATCTACGCACTGGGAGGCTTCACGAATCCTAATAGTGCGGCGATGACGTTCTATATCAACAAGCAATGGCTGGAAGAGGCCGATATGGAACTTCCCACAACCTTGGACGAATTCACGGCGGCGATGGAGGCATTTAAACAGCGCGGCAGCGATATCGTGCCCATGGCGGGAGACGCAGGCGATTCAACGCGCTACCTGCTCAACGCCTTTGGCTATGTAACCCACGCGGCGGGATCCCAGACAACCATTGCTCTGCGCAACGGGAGGCCTGTAATTCCAGCCGGAGACAGGGAAGTATTCGGTGAATATTTAAAGACTGTGGCAGACTACTATCAGAAGGGGTATCTGTCAAATGACTTGTACACCATCGACAATGAGACGACGCGGGCGCTGATGCAGAATGGGAAGATTGGGTTTGGCCAAGCCTCGTTTATCTCCTTTGCGCCCAATAATGAAACCGAGTGGAGTGCCGCTCCTTTCCTGACAAGCGAATACAATGATACGGCACAGGTCGCCAGCAATTACAATTCCGTATCCAACCAATCCTTTGCCATCTCCCATACTTGTAAAACCCCTGAGTTGGCCATGCGCTTTGTCGATTGGTTCTTTGATTACGACAATTACCATCTGTCCATCTTTGGACCCAGCGCGGAACAGGAGGATCTATTTTTAGGGAAGGTCGACAGCGGATGGTCGTATGCCACGGATGACGAAGACGATGCGACAAAAACCTATCCGGCGGTTGAAAATGGTTCTTATGCGACGACAGGTGAGTACCACTACGCAAAGATCCAGGCGGTCATCGGAGGCTATGTGGGCCTGTGCTATGATCTGTTTGGAGATAGTCAGTATCGCTCTTCAGCTCCGAGCAACACCCGCGGTGAGCAGGATATCGTAACGGTCCAGATCACCGATGAGTATTATCCGGTTATTCAATTCTTCACTGACGAGCAGAATACAGCTATCACCGACTTGTCCTCTGTTATCAACGCATATATCAAAGAAAATGTCGCCCAATTTATCACAGGCGCCAGAGCCGTTACCGATGAGGAGCTTACCGCCTACTTTGACGGATTGGACGCCCTCAGGTTCCAAGAATACTTGCAGTATTATATCGACTATTACGACAATGTGTATCTGCCATCGGTGCAGTAAATAATGGTATATCCCATGTCCATATGCGCGAAATCGGGCATACATCCCGATTTCGCGCTTTAGAATTCTCAGTGCCCTTTTAAAAGTTCATATTGAGTTCATGTTAATCCGTATACTAGTCATTGAGGTGGCTGCCGATGAAAAAGAAAAAGTGGATGGGAAGTGTTTTTCTTCAGTACGTTTTTTCCTATTTTGGCATCGTCCTTTTATCCTGCGCTATACTGGGAATGGTCTTCGTATATAGCACGATAAAAGCGGTGGATGAACAGAACAGACAGGTTGCGGGACAAAAGATGAAGTTGGCCTTACAGGATTTGGAGACCCAGTGCGGCATTTTGGAGGATATTGCCAGCGATATCCTGCTGCACAATGAGTTCAATCCCAGTTTTTTTCAGGAAAGTAAATACAATGAGATCGAGCTTGTGGAGAGTTTAGGCAAATATATCAGCTATTCGCCATATACCTCAACATACTTTTTGCTATACAGCAATAGCGATATTGTATATCAGTCTACAGGGCATATCAGCTATTTCTCCTACTATGCGCCCAATATACTAAAGACAACGGGTTCGAAAGCGCTGTACGCCAAAATTATAGGGATTACCCACTTTACGGTGCTGGACTATGGGGATGATGAGTTATTTCTCTTTGCCATGCCAGTAAATGTTGGAAAGTTTTCTGCCTCTTCCGTCAGAGCCACGCTCTCCTTTGTGGTTTCCAAAAGCAGAGTACAGGAACGGCTGCGGGAAGTATCCGGTCTCTACGATGTAGAGTTTTCCGTCTATATGGGGGACGACGGACTGTGCCTGACCGGAGATAACCTCAGCGCCCAGGAGTTTGCCGATTTGGGAGAGGGGTGTCTAGTTGAAAAAAATGAAAGCTACGGTTTTACCATGTATCTCAACTATGAGGGGAAGGCTCTGCACTCACTGCCATGGAATTCCAGGTTGAATCTGGTCTTTTTCTTCGTCTTCCTAATTTTGAGTTTAGCGCTCATTCTCTTTTTTGCTACTTTCACCTATCGGCCAATTCGCAGGCTTATGCTGAAATATGCAAATGAAGATGAGAGTGGGCCTAAGAATGAATTTACCACTTTCGATACTCTGTTGGAGACAGCACAGGAGAAGAGCAAATTCGTTGACGAGCAAATTGGTAGGATAACCCGCACGGCGAAAAACCAAATGATTTTGCTCTTGATCAGCGGCGATTATACGGATTCGATGAAAAATAGGATGCGGCTGTCCAATGTTCATCTATCGGAACCATATTTTGGAGTTCACTATGTCCGGCTCCTGGAGGATGTAAACGAATCGGTTTGCCATCAAATGGCAGATTTGATTGAAGATCTCTCGGTTGACGGGATCTATCTGTATGCCATGGCGTTTCCGGAAGAGAGAGGGATCGTGGTGCTGTTTAACGCAGCGCACGCCTGTGAAGAACAGGATATCAGAGAGAGCATTGTGGTGCTGTTTGAAGCGGAGCAGTTGGATGTGGAGATCGGGCAAGGGAGGGTCTGCAAAGAGCTGTCCGCAGTTCAGCTCTCCTACTTGGAAGCGAAGACCAGCTGCCAGAGCATGTTATTAGAGCAGGGGGAGATGGTGTATTCCCCTATGGAAAGAAATACGAGTCAAAACGGCCCGCTGCAATACGATGGAAAACGGATTATCCAAATGATGAACGCGGTCCGCCACGGTAAGGCGGAAGAGGCGTGTACAAGTCTGCGCGCCTTCTTAGATGAGCTGAAGGCGGAAAAGCCTTCCGAGTTTCGGATGCGTTTCATATTTTCCGATATTCTATCCAAGACGGTAGCGCTGGCGCAAAGTCTGGCAGTGCCCGTGACGGAAGCGCAGATTAGTCAGATACTGTGCGCCCGAAACGATTCCGGCTTTTACGAGGGAATGCAGCAATTCCTCATCTGTATCTGCGATGGCGTCCAGAGAGAGAAAGGTGTGGTGCAGCAGGACAAAGCGAAGAAGATCGTGGACTACATCCTGTTGCATTACCGGGAGAATGATTTCTCCCTGGAAAGTCTGGCAGAAAATTTGGGGATGAGCGTCAGCGGCGTTAATCGGGTGTTAAAAAAGGCGACCAACTTGACGTATCGGGATTTTCTGATTTCCATCCGGATGGAGGAAGCCAAACGGCTGTTGGCACAGGAGGGAATGTCGGTGGCAGATACGGCGCGGTACGTGGGATATACCAATATCTCACACTTTATCAAGACATTTAAAACCATCGTCGGGGTACTGCCTTCTAATTATGCGAAGGGTAATTTTTAGTTGGACGCGCGCAGGATCTGTTGGGCGAGAGCCAGATCCTCCGGCGTTGTGATCTTGATGTTGGAATAAGAGCCCTGCAAGAGCTTGATTTGCATCAAGCCATACCGCTCCGCGATGGAACTGTCGTCCGTGTGGGTCAGATCCATGGCCGCCATGGCCTGTTCATAGGCGTGGAGAATCGCAGCGTATTGAAAGGTCTGAGGCGTCTGCACGCTCCAGAGACGCTGACGCGGCGGGGTTTCCTTGACAAAGCCGTTGTCGTCGGCAACCTTGATGGTATCCTTGGCAGGTACGGCAACGACACAGCCGCCCCACGTGGCGGCTGTCTGTATACTTGCCTCTAGGATTGCAGGGGCGACAAGAGGGCGGGCGCCGTCGTGGATTAAAACGAAAGCACAGTCGGATGGCAGTGCTTTCAGACCCAGATAGACGGATTCTTGGCGGGTGGCGCCGCCCGGCAGGATGTGGAGAGGCGTATGGTACTGATGCTTTTGCAGCAGGAGTTCCCGGCATTGCTCCATGTCCTCCGCCCCAGTGACAACGACGATTGCGTCGATCACAGGACATGCGTCCAATGTGGTTATCGTTCGGGCTAAGATGGGAACGCCCTCCAGCTCCATAAATTGCTTTTTCATCGCCGTTCCCATCCGGCTGCCAGTACCGGCTGCTGGGACTACAGCCCAGACCTTGCCGGCGCTCTGCACTATCTGTATCATGGGTGTCTCCTTTCAGGTCAATTCGATGTTCCGTTTATTATATCATAGTTCTGCGCCGCTGCGCAACATGGCTTCATAATAGGGCTTGTAAACCGTTGCCCTTTGCGGTATGATATACCGAGAGAGGGAGGTCCGATATGAAATCGATACGGCAACAGCTCCGCTCGGAGCTTTTATTTTTGGATGGCGCTATGAATGTGAGACTGATGGAAATGGGAATGGCCCGGCTCGCCCATCCTGAAAGTATGAATCTTGTCCATCCGGAGTGGGTATACAGCGTTCACAGGGAGTATCTGGACGCAGGCGCGGATATCATTAGGACCAACACGTTGGGCGTCGGGATCAAGCATCAGCGGATCATTCGAGAGGCAATTCAGATTGCGCGGCGGGCGGCAGCCCACGCATCGACAGTGGAGAAACCGCGCTATGTTGCCTTCGCTATGGGTCCCTCGGGCGCGAGGCCGATGGAGGAGGCCATTGCCTATTTCGCAGAGATGGTTCAGATGGCGGAAGAGGAAGGGGCGAACGCCATCTTCCTCGATGGGTTCCAGGATCTGTACGAGATGAAAGCCGCAGTGCTAGCCACAAAAGAAAATACGTCCCTCCCCATTTTTGTTACAATGGCGCGGAATCCGGAGAGAGACGCAGCCTGTTTTGCGGCACTCATGGAGGGGCTTCGGGTTGATGCCGCGGGGGTGCAAGGGGGGACGAATCTAGACGAGATCCTGCCTCTGGTGAGACAACTCGCCGATCTCTGTTCCATCCCCATCATCGCCACCCCCAACACGGGACTCCACAGTTCGGCGGAGGAATTTGCATTCGACATGAAGGCGCTGGTGGAGGCGGGCGTTCATTTGGCAGGGGGAGGCGGTGAAACGACTCCGGCGCATATACGGTGCATGTCCAAGCGATGCGATGCTCTTCGCCCTGCGGCGCTCCGGCAGGGAGAGATCACAGTGGCATCGTCCTATGCTGTCGTCCAGCGGATCGGAGGTGGGGACAGCGGGGCTCTGATGGTGGGGGAGCGGATCAATCCCACGGGCAAGAAGAGGCTTCAGCAGGCCCTGCAAGATGGTGACTGGCGCTATGTGCAGCAGGAGGCGGTGGCACAGAGTGAGTCCGGTGCGCAGCTCGTGGATGTCAACGTGGGAATGCCGGGTATGGATGAGCGGCAGACAATGCAGGAGGCGGTGCTGGCCATCCAGCAGGCTGTAGCCCTGCCTCTGCTGCTGGACAGCGCCCGCGCCGATGTTTTGGAGGGCGCCATGCGGGTGTACAATGGCAAGCCTGTGGTCAACTCGGTGAACGGAAAGCAGCGCTCCATGGATGCCGTTTTTCCCTTGGTTGCGAAGTATGGCGGCGCAGTGGTGGCCTTGCCGCTGGATGAGGCAGGGATTCCGGAAACTCCGGAAGGACGGCTTGCGGTAGCCCAGAGGATTATCCGGGAGGCGGCGGCCTATGGCATCGAGAAGAAAGACATCATCGTCGATCCGATGGTTCTTGCGGTCAGCACAGCGGCCCGAGGAGCTGTCACGGCGCTGGAATCTCTGCGGCTGATCAAGATGACCTTACAGGTTCCTACGATTTTAGGAATTTCCAATGTCTCCTACGGTCTCCCCGCGCGGGCGAATCTCAACGCGGCCTTGTGTGCCATGGCTCTTCAAGCAGGGGTGGACATGGCAATCCTCGACCCCGGATCCGAGCCTGTGCGGGCAGTGTGGGATACCTATCAGACGCTGTGTGGACTGGATGAGAATGGATTGCGGTACATTGGCCGGTATGCCGCGCGAGGACGGTAAGAGACCAAAAAAAGAGGGCAGGGTTGTCTGGACGACAGCCTTGCCTTCTTTACGATTCAATCTGCCAATCGATAGGAGTCATCCCATTGCGCTCCAAAAACGTATTGGTCTTGGAAAAGTGGCGGCATCCGAAGAAGCCATAGGGTGCAGAAAATGGGCTGGGATGCGGCGCCTCCAGGATCAGATGCCGTGGGTTGGTAATGAGAACCTTTTTCTCCCTCGCATTTCGTCCCCAGAGGAGGAATACGACCGGATCTTGGCGCTGGTTCAGCAGGCTGATAATATGGTCTGTAAAGATCTCCCAACCCCGTCCGCGATGGGAATTGGCCATACCAGCGCGGACTGTCAGCACCGCATTTAACAGGAGAACTCCCTGATCCGTCCATTTTTTCAGATATCCGGACTGAGGTATGTAGCAGCCCACATCGTCGTGCAGTTCCTGATATATATTCTGCAACGACGGAGGTACGCTGATCCCCGGCTGCACGGAAAAGCTGAGGCCGTGGGCCTGGCCAGGGCCGTGATAGGGGTCCTGGCCGATAATGACAACCTTTACATCCCCGTATGCGGTATAGTGGAGACAATTAAAGATGTCATACATAGAGGGATACACCGTGTACGTGTGATACTCATGGGCGAGAAAACGGTGCAGCGATGTGTAATACTCCTTTTGAAACTCACCGGACAGAAGTTCCTGCCAGTCATTTTTGAATTCCACCGCCATGGCTATTCCTCCGCCCGAAATACAACGGAGCCGTTGATGACCGTGCATACCGGGTGGGCTTCGATGTCCTCCATGGGATCCCCGTCGAAAATGACAAGATCTGCGTCCTTCCCCTCTTTCAGGCTGCCGATCTCATCATCCAAATCCAAGATCTGGGCCGCGTTGATGGTGATCGCCTTCAACGCCTCCATTTTGGGAAGGCCAGCCTTGAAAGCCAGAGCGGCGCAGAGAGAGAGGTGCTGGCATGGAATCACGGGGTGATCCGTCATGATTGCAATTTTGACGCCCGCCTCATATAAAATCCTTGGCGTGTCAAAGGTTTTGTTGGCCAGCTCATACTTGCTGCGGCTGCCGAAGGTAGGACCAACGATGGCGTCCACGCCCTCCTCAGCCAGATCATCCGCGATAAGATGGCCCTCTGTGCAGTGATCCAGCGTGATACGGATACCGAATT
The DNA here is from genome assembly GCA_959029275.1 of uncultured Eubacteriales bacterium. Classification (GTDB taxonomy): domain Bacteria; phylum Bacillota; class Clostridia; order Lachnospirales; family Bianqueaceae; genus Bianquea. The sequence goes on from CAUFVC010000010.1 coordinate 11,427, forward strand.
CTTTGGCGATGCGCAGAGCGGTAAAAATATCATCCGCTCGGTGAGCGTGAGCCTTGAGCGGGATCTCGCGGCGCAGCACTGGCAGCAGAGCATCCAGCTTAAAATCACTCTTGATGCTCGGTTCCGCGTGCTCCATATTTTCCATTTGGTTTCGATATTCATCTGCCTTGAACAGCGTCTCCCGAAGCAGCGCCGCTGTCGCCATCCGGGTGGTGGGGGCTTTCTGCTTGCTGTTGTAGATCCGCTTTGGGTTTTCGCCGAAGGCGCATTTCATCGCTAAAGGCTCCTTGACGATCATGGAATCCACGCGGTGGCCGTAGGTCTTGACGGCGGCGAACTGACCGCCGATCACATTCGCAGAGCCCGGTCCTGTAGCGACAGTCGTCACGCCGTGCTCATAGGCTTCCCGCAGGGAGATATCCATGGGATTGAAGCCGTCTATGGCCCGCAGCTGGGGCGTAATCGGATCGGTCATCTCATTGACATCGTTTCCCTCAAATCCGATGGCTTCCTCCTGCATGCCCAGATGACAGTGGGCGTCAATAAAGCCGGGAAAGATCAATTTGCCATCGGCGTTAATGAGCTCCCAGTCTTCATTTTCAACGGGTATATCAGGGGCGATTTTCACGATGGTTTTTCCGTCGATGAGAATGTCGCCGGTGAATACCTGGTTATCCTCCATCGTATATAAGGTTCCGTTTTGTATTAACAACATTGTGAATGATAGCCTCCTTTTTGTAATACACTAGTATTATAGCAGAGGCAAGCCACAACTGCAAGAAAGAATGAACAAACCCATAGGTTTTTTAAGAAAAAAGCAAGAAAAAACCTTATTGTCGAACATTTTTACCTGTGCTATAATAACGGATACAGAAGCAGCTGTGAGGGCGATGGGAACTGGGTTTGCCGGTTATTTTGGAGAATCCACGTATCCGTCGCGTTTGTCATACCGGGAAGGAGACGGGTGAGATGAGCAAAGTATTGTTTGGGGCAGCCATGCGTGCGGCAGATGAGTATGCGATGCAGGTCTGCAAGATTCCTGGATTATTATTGATGGAGGCCGCCGCGCGGTCTGTAGTGGAGCGCCTGATGGCGCAGTGTACGCCGGGCGGTCGCGTATTGGTTTTTTGTGGGATGGGCAATAACGGCGGCGATGGGTTTGCCATTGCCAGAATGTTGAAGCAGAAAGGCCTGAATGTCAAAATTTTTTTAAATGGGGATCCGGACCGCTTGCGTGGGGATGCCTTAACCAATTATTCCATGTTGAGCGCGTATAAAATACCGGTGCTTCGCCAGGATCAGGTCTACATTCTCGACAGTCTGATCGACCAGTCCGAGTGGCTTGTGGATGCGCTGTTTGGCACAGGGTTGGCACGGGATATAGCGGGGCTGACAGAGCAGATTATACACCACATCAATCGCGCTAGAGAAGAAAATGGGTCCAAGGTCATGGCCGTTGACATTCCATCCGGGATTGACGCGGATTCGGGGCAGATTCGGGGATGTGCGGTTCAGGCAGATGAGACGGTGACCTTCGTCTGCAAGAAGCCGGGCTTGATGTTGTATCCCGGAAAGGAATACGCTGGACATGTGACGGTGGCCGACATAGGGATCCCTGACTCTGTCCCCGCGCTGGAGGAAGAGGTCAAATTCACCCTGGAACGAGGCGATATCCCGGCGCTGTTGCCGGCCCGATACAACCGCAGCCATAAGGGGTCTTATGGCAGGCTGCTTATGGCCGCTGGGTCTCGGAACATGACAGGCGCCGCGATCTTAAGTGCGAGGTCTGCCTATAAGACGGGAGTGGGACTGGTGGATATGGCGATACCAAAGGAGATTCGCCCCGTCATTCAGACCAGTCTGCCGGAGGTCGTCATTACCCCGTATGAGATCATCAAGGAAACGGTGGACTGCGGATCGACAATTGAGCAGTCCTCTTTAGCGCCGCTGCGGGAACAGTTGGCTATCTGCAGTGCCGTGTTGGCAGGGCCAGGCTGGAGCCAGGTCTGTTATGTGCAAGAGCTCCTGGGAGTTCTGTTGGATACGACACCTTCCCACATTCCCATGGTGCTGGATGCGGATGCGCTGAATATCCTGGCCTCCCGCCCGGAAATGGCCGAGAAGGTATGCCGGCGTGGGGGACACACAATTTTAACGCCACATTTGGGCGAGGCGGCCAGACTCCTGCAGAAGCCGGTGCAGGAGATCTCTGGGAATCTGATGGATTCCGTCCGCCAGCTAACGGAAAAATATAATGCCTGCGTTGCCTTGAAGGATGCGGTAACGTTAGTTGCATCGCCGGAGGGAAAGCTATATATCAACCAGACGGGGAATCACGGCATGGCCACGGCGGGCTCCGGGGATGTGCTTGCTGGGATTATAGCCGGTTTGGCGGCACAGGGACTGTCCGCGTTTAAAGCCGCCTATCTCGGCGTTTACCTGCATGGAGCAGCCGGCGATCTTGCCGCACAAAAAGAGGGAGCGTACAGCATGACGGCGTCGGATATATGCCGGAACCTGCACCTGGAGACGAGCAACGGTTTTCAAAAATAAACGTAAAAAGCGGTATAATGGAAAAACCTTCCCCCGTATATTATAGCAAAGCGTTCAGGAGGAAGAAAAATGATTGGCAAAAAATGGAAAAAACTCTTGAAAATTTGGTTAATCGGGTGTATGATAGGGATGTTCAGTTTTTTAACGGGATGTTCTGGCGGTGGAGGGGGGAAGCCTTTAGCTCTTGAGGAAGTTCATCAAAAGCTTCAGCAGATGCAATCATATCAGACAGAGGCGAAGATTACCTTTTTCTCCAATAAGGGCTCCAATACATATGTCGTATTGCAGCAGGCAAAAGCGTCAGGACCTTATCGAATGGAGATTTTGGAACCAGAAAATAACAAGGGTATTTTGACCATCTCTGACGGGACGAAGGTTGTCCAGGTAGACCCCAGCATTGGAGGAAAGATTGAGGCGCAGGATACGCCCGTCCGCGATGCGCTGCTGCTGTACCCGTTTTTGCAGAATTATCTGCAGAGCGAGGCTAGCGCGTCATCCGTCGGCGTAACCATGGCCTCCGCCGGAGTCGAAGAGGAATCGTCGGGGACGGAGGTAGAAAGCTCCCTCACGCTGTTGGAGACAGATATGCCTGGCGATCATCCCAAGCTGGCCCATCAAAAGCTGTGGGTCGATGCGTACACGGCCACCCCGGTTAAGATTGAGATTACGGACAAAAGTGGAAATCCATCGATTATTATTCTCTACCAGAATTTTCAGATGAATCCTCAACTCGAAGATTCCCTGTTTTCAACAGAAGACTAGATTGAATCGATACATTACGAAGGAAAGGCGCGAGGAACAGTGAATACACAGTACTATCGGGTTATGGCGCAGATTGATTGCGAGGCGCTTTCACAAAATATCAAGGCAATTCGAAAGTCGCTTAACCCGGGAACACAATTGATGGCAGTCGTGAAAGCAGATGGATATGGACACGGGCTGCAGGAAATCTATCCGACACTGGAAAAGAGCGGGATAGACCAGCTTGCGGTGGCCGTGTTGGAAGAGGGCGTCTCTCTCAGGCGCATGGGATCGCCCCTTCCTGTATTAATATTGGGGTATACGGCTCCTTCCGACTATGAGACCGTCATTGCAGAGGGGCTGACGCAGACGATTTTTACGTCTTCCATGGCCAAGGCAATGTCGGATGCGGCTGTGTCAATGCAACGTGCGGCCAAGGTACATATCAAGCTTGACACGGGGATGGGCCGGATCGGTTTTGCTTGCACGGAGTCAGCGCTGGATGAAATCCAGGCGATCTCACAGTTGCCCGGCCTTCAGCTGGAGGGAATCTTTACCCACTTTGCGAGGGCGGACGAGAGGGATAAGTCCGCGACAAGACAGCAGTATGCAAGATTTCAATGGATGTGCGATGAATTGGAGAAGAGGGGCGTGACGTTCCCTGTGCGGCATGTATCCAATTCAGCTGCGATTATGGAATTGCCGGATATGAATTGCAACATGGTCCGCGCCGGCATTATTTTATATGGCCTGTACCCCTCGGACGAGGTGCAGCGGGAGACGCTTGCCCTCCGGCCGGTCATGACCTTTAAGAGCCATGTGATCTTTTGCAAAGAAGTGCCCGACGGGTCCCCCGTCAGCTATGGCGGAACCTACGTGGCCAAGGGGACTCGGCGCATCGGCACAATACCTGTGGGCTATGCGGATGGGTATTCCAGGCGGCTGTCAGGAATCGGACATGTCCTCATACGAGGCCATCGCGTTCCTATCGCCGGGCGCATCTGCATGGATCAGTTTATGGTCGATCTCACGCCCTTTCCCGATATCCAGGAAGGCGACGAGGCCATTCTTTTCGGCGAAGGCTTGTCCGTAGACGAGTTGGCGCGACTCACCGGTACGATCAACTATGAAATGGTGTGCATGGTGTCCAAGCGGGTGCCAAGGGTTATAAAATGAATATATTTTCTAGCAGAGTGGAATAAAAGAGAGAGTAGCTGGCAAAAATAGGATAGAGAAATTGAATTTTGAGAGTAGGAGTTGGTATTACATATGAAGGGATCGAAATGCGGGGTGCAGATATGATTGTCAAACGAGGCGACGTATTTTATGCGGATTTAAGGCCAGTCGTCGGTTCGGAGCAGGGGGGGATCCGGCCGGTGGTCATCATTCAGAACGATATTGGGAATCGGTACAGTCCTACGGTTATCTGCGCCGCCATCACATCAAAGATTAACAAGGCTAAGATGCCAACCCATGTGGAGATCGAGGCAGGGCAGGATGAATTGGTCAAGGACTCGGTGATCTTGCTGGAACAGATTCGGACGATCGATAAAAAAAGGTTAAAAGAAAAGATCTGCCATCTAAATGACCAGGTTATGGAGCGGGTGGATCAGTGCGTCTTGATCAGTTTGGGGCTCGCCGCTTCGGAGCGGCAGAATTAAAA
>CAUFVC010000011.1:0-16021 GCA_959029275.1 uncultured Eubacteriales bacterium
CGCCCCTTATGGACTTTCACCACAGACTGGCGGCTTGCCCGTCATACAACAAAAAGAGTGAAAAGCAATCAGCCTTTCACTCATAGTGTGACAACGTCTTCTCATCTTACGCCTTGATCCTCTTGATCATCTTGAGCCTTGTGAATTCCTCCCGCTCTTTTTCTTCCAGCGATTCCGTTATGAACTTGACCAGCTCTTCGTAGCGGGGAATCATAATGTTTTTCAGCGCGTTCGCCCTCTTCTGCGTCTTCTTGATATTCACCGCCAACCGATAAATGGCGTTTTCGATCTCCGCCAGCTGCACCGTCAGCTTCTTCACCGCGATGAATTTCTCGCGCGCCACATCCAGGGCTACGCTCGTGCCCTTGAGTCCATACTGCGGCCTGGAATCCCCCTCATCGATGGCCGCCATGGGAATCTCCACCCCCATGATGCTCCGCGTGTTGATGGCGATCCCATTCTCCTCATCGATGGCGTAGACCGTCTTCTCAATATTGTGTATGCCCAGATTGATGTTCGCCATCTGCAGCGCTTCATATGCCTCACTGAAAGTGCCGTCAATGTGGGACTGGACTTCCTGCGCCTTATCGATGAGAGACATCATCTCCCGGACGAGGATGTTTCGCTTCTTATCCAGGAGTTCATAGCCCTGCACCGACAGCTTCAGTGTGTTCTTGGCCGCCATCAGGTTTCCCTTGGTGGGAACCGCGTTATTGCTCATGGACATCCCCGTCCTTCTCCAGTTTGTCCGCTATATCCTCTTTGGGCCTCTCCACGTAGTATTTCTCCACCATGGCCGGATCCATACGGCTCAGCTCTTCCTTCGGCAGAATGCTGAGCAGCCGCCACCCCAGATCCAGGGTCTGGATGATATCCCGATTCTCACTCTTGCCCTGGGATACAAATCTCTCCTCAAACTCTTTTCCAAATTCCTTGTACAGCACATCGGTGGCGGAAAGCTCATCTTCACCGATGACGGAGGCCAGCGCCTCCACATTCTGCACATTGGCGTAAGCGGCAAAGAGCTGATTGGAAACAGCCGGATGATCCGCCCGGGTGTACCCCTCTCCGATTCCATCCTTCATCAACCGGGAGAGGGAGGGGAGCACGGAGATAGGGGGATAGATCCCCTTTTGATACAGCTCCCGGTTGAGCACGATCTGTCCTTCGGTTATATAGCCGGTCAAGTCCGGGATCGGATGTGTGATATCGTCATTGGGCATTGTCAGAATTGGGATCTGCGTTATGGAACCCCTTCGATCCTTCAGCATACCGGCCCGCTCGTAGATGGAGGCCAGGTCGCTATACATGTATCCCGGGAATCCTTTACGGCTTGGAATCTCCTGCTGAGAGGACGACACTTCCCGCAGAGCCTCACAGTAGGACGTCATATCCGTCAAAATGACAAGCACATGCATATTCATTTCGAAAGCCAGATATTCCGCCGCCGTCAGCGCACAGCGGGGCGTTACGATACGCTCCACGATGGGATCGTTGGCCAAGTTCATAAACATGACGACTTTCTCCAGAACGCCGCTTTCCTCAAAGCTTCGCCTGAAAAATTCCGCCACATCATTTTTCACACCCATGGCGCAGAAGACGATCACAAAATTTTCCGCATCCTCCCCCGTCAGCTTCGCCTGCTTCACAATCTGAACGGCCAGAGCATCGTGGGGAAGGCCGTTTCCGGAAAAGACCGGAAGCTTCTGCCCGCGGATCAGCGTCATCATCCCATCGATGGAGGAAATACCCGTCTGTATATAGTTTCGCGGATACATACGGCTGATGGGATTGATCGGCTCCCCATTCACGTCCCGCTTCATCTGCGGATAGATCTCACCGAGACCGTCGATGGGCCTTCCCAGGCCGTCCAGCGTTCGTCCCAGCAATTCGGATGAGAGAGGGATCTCCAGCGGCTTGCCGGTAAATCTTGTTCGTATATTGGAAGTGGACATTCCATTGGTCCCCTCAAAGACCTGGACGATGGTGGCATCGTCAGTCAACTGAAGAATCTTGCCCGTCCTCATGCCGCCGTCGTCCATATGGATCTGGACGATCTCCTCGCTGGAAGCTCCCGGAATGCTTTCAAGCGCCATCAACGCTCCGTTGAAGCTGGTGGCGCCTATATATTCAATACTCATGAAGACCGCTTCCTTTCAAACAATTTATAGCTGTCTCGAATTTCTCTGTCCATCTCGTCGATCTGGCGGTAATAAACGTCGAAGCCGCTCATATCCTCGTTGCCAACCTGGTATTTGCTCTGAATGATGTCGTCGAAGACATGCGATTTGACGATCCTGGATGTTGGAACCCCATTCGCCACCAACTTTTGGCTCACATCCGCCGCATAGGCGATCACCTTCATCATTTCCCTCTGCTTGACCAGTGGCACGTAGGTGTCCACATCGTGAAATGCATTCTGCTGCAAAAATCCTAGCCGGATCGCCTTTGCGATTTCCAATGTCAGCTTCTGCTCCTCCGGCAGCACATCGGAGCCGATCAGCTTGACGATTTCCATCAGTTTGTTTTCCTCCTGCAAGATGGCCATCATTCGATTTCGCAGCGGGAGGAAATCGTGGGACACATTCTCCTGAAACCACGCCTGCAGATCCTCAATGTACTCGCTGTAGCTGTTAAGCCAGTGGATAGCGGGATAATGGCGGCTGTAGGCCAAATCCTTGTCCAGGCCCCAGAAGCAGCGGATAAAACGCTTCGTGTTCTGTGTGACAGGCTCCGAGAAATCACCGCCCTGGGGGGATACCGCCCCGATTATGCTGACGGATCCCTCCACATGTCCATTGGTCTCCACAAAGCCGGCCCGCTCATAGAATTGCGCGAGTCGGGAGGGCAAATAGGCCGGAAATCCCTCTTCCGCGGGCATCTCCTCCAACCGCCCGGAGATCTCGCGGAGCGCTTCCGCCCAGCGGGAGGTCGAGTCCGCCATGATCGCCACATGGTACCCCATATCGCGGTAATATTCCGCTAGGGTGATTCCCGTATAGATGGAAGCTTCACGGGCCGCCACCGGCATGTTGGAAGTGTTCGCAATCAAGACCGTCCGCTCCATCAGCGATCTCCCGGACTTTGGGTCCACAAGCTTGGGGAAATCCTCCAACACCTCTGTGATCTCATTTCCCCGCTCCCCGCAGCCGATATACACGATGATATCCGCGTCGCTCCACTTAGCCAGCTGGTGCTGCGTCATGGTCTTTCCCGTTCCGAAGCCGCCGGGAATGGCGGCCGTGCCGCCCTTTGCAATGGGAAAAAACGTATCGATGACGCGCTGTCCGGTGATCAATGGCACATCCATTCGCAGACGCTTGGCAAAAGGTCTCGGCATCCGTACCGGCCAGTATTGCAGCATGTTTACCTCCCGCCTGCCGCTCTCTGTCTCGACTTCCAGCAGGGTATCTTCTACCGTATATAAACCGTCCTGTCTCACGCTGACGATCCGCCCGCTAATTCCACTGGGTATCATCAGCTTATGCAGGATTAACTCTGTCTCCTGAACTAAGGCGAAGATCATGCCGGGGAATGCCTGCGCGCCGGGCTCGACACAGAATTGAACCGGCCATTCTCTTGCCCGGTCGATGGGATGAATGTCCACACCGCGGCCAATAAAATGGCCTGTGGCCTCCTCCATCTTCTGCAGAGGCCTCTGAATCCCATCGATGACGCCGCCGATGATGCCGGGGGCCAATTCCACGGAGAGAGGTGTCCGCGTTGAATATACCGCTTCCCCAAGGCGAAGCCCCGTCGTGCTCTCATACACTTGAACGATGGCGTGTTGCCCCTGAATTGAGATGACCTCTCCAATCAGATGCTCTTCCCCCACATACACCTTCTCCATCATCTGGAATGCTTCTTCGGACGCGACGGTAATAACAGGACCATTGATCCCGCATATCCTACCTCTTTGCTCCATCCGCCATCATCCTTTCTTTTTTATGTCGCAGGCTTCAATTTCCAGGCAGCTGATTTCAAATAAGTGCTCTTTGCTGCTCTCCAGCTTCTCCCGCAGCGTCATATCCACATGGATCCGCCGCCGGTCATGGACTAGGACACAGCCTCCGATATAACTGTCTGGCAGAGTCGCCTCAACGCGAACGCCCAACTCTTCCTCCAGCGCCGGCGCAAACCGTTCATCCCGCTTGCAGACGAACGCTCGGATCTCACTGCGGGGCCCAAGACTGTCCACATTTTCCCCCAGCTGTGACCACAGATACCCGCGATACGCATCCGATTCACAGAAATCATGTAGCTTCTGTGCAACCTCCTGCAAAATGTCATTGAACAGCGACGTCCGCACGCTCAATAACTGCTTTTTCCCCTCCATTGAAGCGCGGCTGATGATCTCATTCATTTTGCGGTGGCTCTCCTGAACGCCGAACTGAATCGCATCATACGCCACCTGCAATAGTTCCGTTTCCTTCTGATCCAAAACGCGCCGCTTTTCGTCTCTCGCTTCCATAAGAATCTCATCTCTCTGATCCATGGCCGTCTTTAAGACTGCGTTCTGAAAGCGGGAAAATTTTGCGCTGTTATGGGAGGCCATCTGACTTTTTATTTCCATATCTATACGCCTTCGCTCCTTATATTTTTAGACCGATCGCCTCTCGGACATATTTTGTAATCGAATCCGGAGTCCGTCCGGTCCCATGTCTGTCCGGGATCTCCACCATCAACGGGCGCTCATACGTAAGCTTTAGGGCATCCATCTCTCGGCTGACCAACTTTGCGAGCTTTTCCGTGATGAGAATGATGGCGATATCCCCATCTGCAATTGCCTTGTGCAGGGCCTCCACCGTCTCGTCATGTTCGTGAACAACTACACCCTCCACGCCGGCCAGACGCATACCGGTCTGTGTATCGATATTATCACTGATCACATACATCTTCACCTTTGTCAGCCCCCACATTCAAAATCGTTATACGAACAGTATCAAAATTGAGATAACCAGGCCATAAATGGCGATACCCTCTGACAAACCGACGTAGATCAAAGTTTTGCCCAACAGCTTGTCGTTTTCGCTGATGGCGCCGGTGGCCGCCGAGGCAGCCGATGCCACTGCGATGCCGCAGCCGATGGTTGCCAAACCGGTGGAAAGAGCGGCGGCCAAATACCGCATTCCCTGGCTCATATCCGATGCCTCCGCCTCAACCTGCGTTCCTGTAGAATCCGCGGCCGACTCCGCGCGCGCGTCAGCGCTGCCGATGAAGAAGATGACCGCGCCAATCATCACCACAAAGAAACTGGCGAGATTCATTCCCATGATCCGCTTAACCCGTCCATGCCGGATTCCATGCCGTATGGCATACACTCCAGTCCCCACTGTCGCCGCTACTAAAACCAATACCAATGCAAGTATAAAATACATACTCTCGTCCTCCTCATATACTAATTTAATTTTCTGTGGATCTCATAGGGTTCAAACGCCTTTCCATCGGCCTCCAAGAAACGGCTGAACATCTCATAATACTGAATTCGAAGTCCTTGAATGAACACGATCAACCCCTCTAAACCTATGATCAGAATATTGCCGAATATCATAACCGCTACGCCTCCGACGCCTCCCAGCATCCGCTGCATGACTTGAAAGGCCATAAACAGAGCCACGTGATTCAGCGCGAAAGCCCCCACACGGATGAAGGACACCGTATTGCTGAAGAAGGATAGGAGGGTTTCAATGATCTCAAACACCGCCTCCACATAGTATCCCTGGCGGCTCTTAAACTTTTTGGTCTTCATCCATCTCTCCAGCGGCTCGCCAAAGAAAATGAGGAGCAGCGGCAGGATGACAAACAAAACCAGAAACCCTGCGCTGGACAGAATGATCTGCCCCGCATAGACGCCAAAGGCAAACAGGATGACACTGAGATAGAAGACTAAGCCGGCAACCCCGTTTTTATCGAAAAGCGCCTTTCCATACTCCTTGCGCTTCACCTGGTTTATGATGTTCATCACAATGGCCACCACGATGAGGATGGCGCCTAGCCCTAAGCCTATGCCCAAAGTAATCAGCTGATCCTTCATTGGCTCCAACAGGGGAAGGAATGGCAGCAGGCTGTGGATAATCGTCTCATTCCCAAAGAAAGAGCCATAGACGAATCCGAAAATAACAGAGGATATCCCACAGTAGCTTATAACCTTGGCCAGTTTGATCCCCTTCAGCTTATACAGGAGGAAGGCCCCTAAGAAAATGATCAACCCTTGCCCGACATCACCGAACATCATCCCAAAAATTAAGAGATAGGTGACGGTGACAAGGGGCGTCGGATCCAGTTCATTGTAGGAGGGAACTCCATACATGCCCACCAATGACTCGAAAGCCTTGACAACTCCTCTATTTTTCAGCTTTGTCGGCGTCTTGATCCGCTCGTCGACTTCCTCCGGCTCGTAGACAATGGATGTGGTGTCGTCAAACTTATCCACCGCTTTTTGAAAGCCCGCCAAGTCGGAATCGCTGATCCAGCCGCAAAGATGATAGGCCTCTTTTGTGTGCGCCGCATATTTCCGCACATTGAACAGCTGATACCGGTAATTCACAATGGAGGCGATTTCCCCCATGGCCGTGAAATTCGCTTCAATATAGTCCTTCTCGCTTGTTTCCAGCTCAAGCTGGCGTTTCTTTAATCGAAGGATCTCTTCGTCAAGATTCTGGAGCGCCACACCCGGCCGGCCGTTGACCTCGCCGGCTATATACACCCTCTGAAAATACAGGGACGCCAGCAACTCATCAACCTTGTCGGTCTCGTCAGGCAGCGCAAAATACATAATATACGCAAGCTCATCTGTCTCGAAGACCGTCTGCGTCAAAATATTTAACGTCTGCTCATATTGGCCGAGCTTATCCAGATTGTATAGCGGTATGCTGCCGAACCGGAATTTCACATAATCCAGGTGAAAGAATCGCTGGATATCCACGTCAAGATCGGAGATAGGTCCGAGCTGCGCCGATATCGCTTGTTTCCTCTCCAAAAGCGCGTCAGTCTCCACCTTTTCCTGATACCACTTGGCTAGTTCGTGGATGAACTGATCGACCTTTTCCTCCATCTCCTCCACCGCCATGGTCTTTTGCCGGACTGTCTCCATGTCCAGAAGGGAAAAGGGCTTTGTCCTCTCCTCTAAAGCTTTAACTTTTTTCATCAATCCCTCATAGGGATTCGGTTCGATAAAAGGATAGACTCCTTTTTTATCTCCATCAAGGACAGACATGGCCTGCACTAATTCTACATGAAAAGGAAGAATTCCATCCATGACAAATTCATCGAGTTTTTTGATCGGTCCCACGATGTTGATAAAATGCATTTTTTCAATTGCCATCGTTATCCTCCTTCCAATAGAATTCCTGTCCTACGATCTTCGTCAGCCTCTGAGGCTCCACACCGTATCGAACTCCTTCAATAATCATGATGATCGTGCGGACCTCCAACATTCGAATGCGATAGTACAGCGTCATCGCCATCTCACTGTATGGATTTTTCCGCAGCTGCTTGGTAAATAGGGCGCGCATATAGGCGTCGCCGCGCATACTGTATAGATCCTCCTGATCCGTGTCAAAAATCTTCGCGTACACTGTCTTCTTGATGAGACTCATAAACTCATCCACCGAAGGCGCCTTGATCAGCTGTACCAGCTTTTCGGATGGCAACCGTCCCTCGAATCCGCCGACCACATATCGAAAAATCATTTCCGGAGACATGTCAAAAAAACGTTTACAGCGGTAGATCCAGAGAATGTTCATGACCTCTATGCTGACGCAGTACACCGCGTCGAAACAGGCCTGATCCGGTGTACTCAGGGTTCCGCGCTCCTTTCGAATGACCCTGAAGAAATAGTGTTCCAGCGCCATTTCAATGGTAAACATATTGATCGTCTCTTCACTGACTAGCAGCGGGTGCAGGATTTGATAGTATACCGTACCGCGGAGGAGCTCCACAAATTCCGGTATGCTCTCCACCGACGCCAGAAGATCAAAGGGCACATCCGTCTTTTTGATAGGATGTAGGCTATCTTTTTGGAAACTGTGGTGCCCGTGGAGATTTCGGAGGAGTATCTTCAGATTATCACATTCCCTCTGTCTTGTCAGATATTCCCCGAAGAAGGAGCCCTTTGATTTGCTGAACAGAACCATGCGGTCCATATCCTCATATAGTATCTCCTGAAACAAGTACTCCAAATCTCCCCGATGGATCTTGGAGATATTGACCGACTCCAGCAGCGGCCCGAAAGCCGTGCTCTCCTTTAGGTACGCCGCCACGTCCGCCACAGTGGGTTTCGCGCACATCTCCTCCAGATCCTTCTGTTTCAACATCTTTCCCATACCCGCCCGGATCTTCGTTGCCACATCTCCGTATTGTAAAACCTGTGTCTGCGACATACCCTCACCTCGAAATAATATATTCGAAGAGGTCCTGGATCCATTCCTGACGCTTTTCCTCGCAAACCTGGCGCATATGAGCCTCCTGCAGCTGAGTCTGTTCCCGAATTATGGCAGCCTGCTTCTGCCCTTCTTCTCTCTCCCTGGCTGTCAGCTCGTCGATCTTTCGCTTGCGCCTCAAAACCAGGTCTTCCTCCATCTGTTTGATGTCCGCATCAACGCTCTGGGCAATGCTGGCCGCTTCCTCCCCCGCCTGCTCGACAATCGCCTTGGCTTCGTCCTCCACATTGAGAATCTGATTCAAAACGTCTTTCATCTGTCTCATCTCCCATCTTCTTCAACTAACAGACATACGGCGCTGGCGGCGATCCCCTCCTCGCGGCCGGTGAATCCCAGCCCCTCTTCCGTGGTAGCCTTCAGGTTGATTTGATTTTCGTCACAGCCCATTGTCTGCGCGAGAATCCGTATCATATTGGGGAAATGCTTTGCCAGCTTCGGCTTTTGCGCGATCACCACCGCGTCAAGGTTGCCAACCACATAGCCGGCCTCCCTCACCATCTGCATCACCCTCTCCAGCAACCGCAGGCTGGAGATCCCTTGATACCTCTGGTCAGAATCCGGAAAATGCTTTCCGATGTCGCCCTGGCCTATGGCGCCAAGCAGTGCGTCCATCATAGCATGGACCAGCACATCCGCATCGGAGTGCCCTGCAAGCCCCAGAGGATACGGAATCTCGACGCCGCCCAACACCAACCTTCTCCCCTGTGCCAGCCTATGCACATCATACCCTATCCCCACTCTCATATGCGCCCTCCTTTAGTATAGGCAAAGCTTTACACGAAAATTTCTGCATTAACCTAAGTATACAGCAGAATTCAGATTGAACCCCACTGTACAAATCCTTATCTATAATATACCAAAGATTTGCTAAAAACAAGAACCTTTTACACGAAATAGAAAAAGGAAAGAGAAATTTTTTCTCGCAAATTCTCTCTTTCCTTTTTTCGATCATCTGTTCATCCTATGCATATCTTCCAAAAAAAATCTTTTTTCTGTGTAAATCTTACGATTGACCCTTTCCCGCAAATCCGCCATTACTGTGACAAAAATCTTGTCTGCGTTGTATACAGATCGTAGTAATGTCCCTTCATTTTCATCAGCTCCTCATGGGTCCCCGCCTCCTCGATATGGCGGTTGTTGATGACCATGATCCGATCGGAATTTCGGATCGTCGACAGCCGGTGAGCAATGACGAAAGAGGTTCTATTCTGTAACAGCCGTTCCAGCCCTTTCTGTAGAGCCTGCTCTGTCCGCGTGTCGATGCTGGAAGTGGCCTCGTCCAGGATCAAAATCTTGGGATCCGCCAGCAACGCCCTGGCGAAGGATATCAGCTGCCTCTGCCCTACGGAGAGCCGGCTTCCCCTCTCATTGACTTGTGTCTTATACCCCATCTCCATCTCCATGATAAACTCATGAGCACACACAGCCTTCGCCGCCGCGATGACCTCCTCGTCGGTGGCGTCCAGCCGGCCGTACCGGATATTGTCCATGATGCTGCCGGAGAATATAAAGGAGTCCTGGAGCATGACGCCCATCTGGCTCCGCAGGGAATTCAGCGTGACTTTGCTGATGTTATGCCCATCGATGGTGATGCTGCCCTCCTGTATATCATAAAACCGGCTAATCAAGTTGATGACCGTGGTCTTCCCTGCTCCTGTTGGGCCCACCAGCGCGATCCGCTGCCCCGGCTGCACAGTAAAACTGAGATCTTCCAGGATCGGAATCCCCTCCTCATACCCGAAGGTCACGTGGTTGAACTCCACTTTGCCTTCAATGGGCGGAAGCTCGTAGGCATCCGGCGCATCCTGGATCTTGGGATCCTCATCCATCGTCTCAAAGATACGCTCCAGATACGCCATGTTGTTGATCACCTGGTTGTAGAAGTTGCTCACATTGATGATGGGATTCCAGAGCCGCCCCACATATCCCAGAAAGGCGACCAAGGTGCCGGCGCTTACGGATGTCTTCATCAGCGTGATTCCAAACAAGATGACCGCACAGTTGGCAATCGTCGAGATGATTTCAATGGAGGGGCTGACCACGTTGTTGATCTTGATCGCCCGCATCCAGCTCTTTTTATAGTCTGTCTGGATCCCATCAAATAGATCACGGTTGAAATCCTCCCGGACAAAGGATTGGGTGACCTTCATGCCCGCGATGCTCTCATGAATGTAGGCATTCATATTGGAGGATTTGTTGCTGACCCGCTGCCACGCTGCGCGGTTTAGCGTCTTCAAACGGAAAACGACAAAAATCATGATCGGCATGGCCGCCAGGCAGATTAGCGTCAGCTGTACGTTCATGGAGAACATAAACCCTAACACGATAAACATGCTGAAAAATTCTGTCAAAACATTGATCAAGCTTCCCGACAGAAGATCGCTGACGGAGTTGACGTAGTTGACAACCCTAGTGATGATCTTGCCGTGCGGCCTGTCGTCATAGTACGTAAAGGGCAGCTTCTGCAAGTGTACAAACAGGTCCTTTCGCATGGTGGAGACGATTCCCTGACCCAAGCGGTTCACCATGATGATGCGGGCGTGCAGGCATACGGCGCTGACCAGGATGATGGCCAAAAACGCCGCACACACAATGTACAGCATATCCGTCTGCCGTTCCGGGATGATGGTATCGATGGATAGCTTCATTAAATATGGAATCAGTATATTGGAGAAACTGGCGATGAGCATAATCACCAGACAGACTACCACCGTCTTGATATGGGGCTTCAAATAAGCGGCCAGCCGCTTTAGATAATGTGCGTTAAATTCGATTTCCAGCGACTCATCGACATTATATACATTTCTGGCCATGACTACACCGCCTCCTTTCCATCCTGCACGGCGCCCATCTGCTGACAGAATATATCGTAGTACTGTCCCTTCCTCTCCAAAAGCTCCTGGTGCGTGCCCTGCTCCACCACCTCGCCCTTGTCCATGACGAGGATCAGATCGGCATCTTTGACCGAGGAGATCCGGTGGGCGATGATAAAGGTCGTCTGTGTCTGCTCCTTTTTCCGGAGATTGGAAAAGACTTCAAACTCGGTCTCCATGTCCAGCGCGGATGTGGTGTCGTCCAAAATCAGAATCGAGGGCTGGACCATAAGCGCCCGGGCCAGCGCTAAGCGCTGTCTCTGACCGCCGGAAAGCCCAACGCCGCGCTCCCCGATGATGGTGTCGTAGCCCTCCGGGAACTTCCCGATGAACTCCTTGGCGCCCGCAATTCTAGCCGCCTCCTCCACCTCCTCCATGGGTGCGTTCGGCTTGCCGTATGCGATATTTCCCTCAATGGTATCGGAGAACAGGAATACATCCTGCATTGCGACGGCGATATGCTTTCGCAGATGCGCTTTATCAATATTGCGGACGTTGACGCGGTCGATCAGAACCATTCCCCTAGCCGTATCGTAAAACCGGGTGATTAGGTTGACCAGCGTGGTCTTCCCCGCGCCTGTGGCGCCAATGATGGCAACCGTATCGCCGGGTTTAGCCTTAAAGCTTACATTCTTCAGGATCATCTCTTTGTCGTAGCGGAACGAGACATTGCGGAACTCCACTGCCCCTTTGATTTCAAAATTAACCGGCCCCTCCAGATTCTCAATCGCCGGCTGGGCATAGATGACCTGGCGCAGCTTGTCGTAGGAGGCGACAAACCGCATGACGTCGTTCAAAAGCCAGCCTATCATCCGAAGCGGATTGTTGACCATCCACAGATACCCGTTGATCATAACAAGATCCTGGATATTCATGGAGCCATTGAAGCACATGAGCCCCCCGACAAAGAGCATGATCAGAGACATGGACACGGCCAACGTATCCAAAATCGGTATGTATTTCGCCGCAATCCTGGCCTGGCGCAGGTTCGCATCCCGATAGGCCTCATTCCGAACGTCAAACTTCTGAATCTCATACCATTCCTTTGCGAAAGCTTTGACGACCCGGTTGCCGCTCACGTTCTCCGTCACCATGGAATTCAGAGCGGAATACTCATCCCGCACATCGTGGAAGGCTCTGCGGGAGTTCGATGCCTGCCGGAATCCAAAGAACACGATAAACGGCGTCAGAATCAATAGAATCAGCGTGAACTTCACATTGATGGTAAACATCATGACAAGTGCAAAACAGAAAATGAAGAGATAATAGACCAGCTGATAGATGACGGATGAGAGAAAGATTCGAATCGCGTCGGTATCGCCGGTCAGGCGGGACATTAAGTCGCCCACCCGGTTCTGGTCAAAAAACCGAAAATCCATCCGCTGAAACTTGCGGTAAAGCCCACCGCGAATCTCGTTGACCACTTTTTGAGACACATCCTCGTAGAGATACAGATAGATGTATCGAATAATCGCAATCGCCAATGCAGCGCCAACAATCATGGCCAGATACAGCGCCAATTTTTCCCTGTGTCCATCTTGGATAACTTCCCCAACAATCATACCAGTGGCATATGGATTGACCATGGCAATGCCGGCGACCACAATGGTCAAAAAGATTGCCATTCCATAGGCGAGCCCATGCTTCTTGGTGTAAGACCAAACAAAGGCCAGAGCTTCTTTCATTGGATTTGTCCTCCTCGTTTTTAAATAGGATTTATTTTCGTTGGTCCCTTAATTATAATCAATTTCGGTCTAATGAAAATGGACTATCGTGTTGTCTTGCTGGATTATTCTGATTATCCAGGACGAGCCTCCAGCCCTCCGCCAATTTTTACAAACGTCTGATTTTTTCTAAAAAGTGCTGGATATTTTCTGCGAAATCTTTTATAATGGTGTATTGATTGGATGGTTTTGAAAGGGGGTTTCGCAAGCCATGCAAGAGCTTTACCTAAGTTCGGAAGAATTCAATCCAAAGGTTCTCTTTCACTTCAGAGCCAAGGCTAGAAATACGGTTCCCGATCATCAACATGATTTTTTGAGCATACACTATATTGTCTCCGGAGATTGTACATATCATATTGACGGTGTGGAATACGCCGTGCGCAAGGACGATCTGATCATCTTGAACCCAGGCACTGATCACCATCAGACGGTATCCTGCGCCAACTCCGACGCCACCGTCTTCTATCTGGGAGTTGACAATCTCTTTATCCGGGGCTGTCCGAAGAATATCATTCCGGTGGACTGTCCAATCGTCCACATCAAAAAGTACTCTCAGGAGCTCTACAACAGCTACCACGAAATCATGAATACACACGAAAAAAAGGAGTCCTGCTGGGAATTGATGGCTAAGGTCTTAGCCCTTCAGTTCCTTGTCATTCTTTTCAAGGAACTGTCTCCCCAGTCTTCCAGCCGTCTGCAGGACTATTTTCATTTTGAGACATACGATAAGACCACAATCGCGCAGACCATTACAAAATATTTCCAGGAAAATTATATGAAAAAGATCTCGGTGGACGACATCGCCCGCTCCACCTACCTCAGCACAACCTACATCACCAAAATCTATAAAGAGGTCACGGGGGACACCCCCATCAATTATCTGATCAATCTGCGCCTGGAAAAGGCCCGCGACATTCTGGAGGAAGGACATTTTTCCATTCAGGCAGTCGCAAAAAAGGTGGGGTACGACGACCCCTACTATTTCAGCAAGCTATTTAAGAAAAAATTCGGCTGCTCCCCTTCCTCTTATAAGCGGAAGGGCGACAGAAGCCAGACAGCATAAGGAGGATTCTATGTCGGTTTTGATTCAGCCATCCGTTCCCTATCGCTCCAGCTTGGATATCCGGCAGACGGAAATTGCGATTAAACAGCTCAAAGACTTTTTTCAGGTGGCGCTGGCGAAAAAATTGCGCTT
This sequence comes from uncultured Eubacteriales bacterium, assembly GCA_959029275.1. Lineage (GTDB taxonomy): Bacteria > Bacillota > Clostridia > Lachnospirales > Bianqueaceae > Bianquea. The sequence continues at coordinate 14,234 of CAUFVC010000011.1, forward strand.
GACCCGCGTGACCGCGCCGCTCTTCGTGTGTCCGGAAACCGGACTCAATGACAATTTGAATGGGATCGAGCGCCCTGTCAGCTTTGATGTGATGGAAACCGGGCGCGTGGTGGAGATCGTCCACTCCCTTGCCAAGTGGAAGCGCCATGCGCTGAAGCGGTACGGGTTTGAGCCGGGCGAGGGACTCTACACGGACATGAACGCCATCCGCCGGGACGAGGAGACGGATAATGTCCACTCCATCTATGTAGACCAATGGGATTGGGAGAAGGTCATCCGAAGAGAAGAGCGGACGGTGGACACGCTACAGCGGACGGTGCGCTCCATCTTCGAGGTTCTTAAGGAGACGGAGGCGTTCATCACAGGCCAATACGGGTATATCCAGCCCTTTCTCCCGGAGACCATCACCTTTCTCAGCTCTCAAGAGCTCGAGGACCGCTACCCTCAACTTACCCCCAAGGAGCGGGAGCATGAGGCGGCGCGGGAGTTTAAGGCGGTGTTCATCACCCAGATCGGAGGCCCCCTTCGGTCTGGCAAGCCCCACGACGGGCGTGCCCCTGACTATGACGATTGGAACTTGAACGGCGATATTCTTGTCTACTATCCCATTCTCGATATGGGGCTGGAGCTCTCCTCCATGGGAATCCGGGTGGATCGAGCCGCCCTGCTCCAGCAGCTGGAGGAAAAACACTGCATGGAGCGGGCGCAGCTGCCATTTCAGAAGGCTGTCATCGCGGAGGAACTCCCCTACTCCATAGGCGGGGGCATCGGTCAATCCCGCCTCTGCATGTTTTTCTTAAACAAAGCCCATATCGGGGAAGTCCAGGCTTCCATATGGCCGGATTCTATGTATGCGGAATGTGAGAAGTCGGGAATTTACCTGTTGTAAGCCGGCAAGGCACACAAAAAGACGGAATGGCAAATCGGCCATTCCGTCTTTTTGTTGCAGCGTGCGCAGTAGGATTCGAACCCGCGACCTTCTGGTCCGTAGCCAGACGCTCTATCCAGCTGAGCTATGCGCACGTAAGCGGGTGAAGGGAATCGGACCCTCGTATCTAGCTTGGAAGGCTAGTGTTCTACCATTGAACTACACCCGCGAAAAGTTCAATTTCTAGAAGCGAATTATATTATACCGCTTCTACCGCTATTTGGCAAGCTTTTTTTTGCTGAATAATGCACAAAAAGAATACAAACTTCCTCCTTTTTTATGCTAATTTAACCGATTAACCTGCTACGGATTCAGCTTACCCCAAACCGAGTCGGCAAGACTCTTCACATCATCCAGATAATCCAGCTCCACGTCGTCGTCAAAGCTGACGCCATACCGCTCTTCAATTTCACAGACGAGCTTGACGATATTCATAGAGTCCACCAGCCGCCCACTGTCCAAAAGCCTGGTCTGCGGTTCGACCTCCTGATGGAGCGCCTGGCGTACCAAGTGCAGAATCTGCTGTTCCAGTTCCCTTCGTTCCATACATCTCATCCCTTATCCACTATAATCGTAATCCAGTCACAGGCCGTGTGGGCTACCGGCAGCGCCACTTCCAGAGCGCTTTGACCATCCTGGCCCTGGCTTTTCCGAAACCCCAGCGTCTTGAGCAGAATCAGCGCCGGCCGGTTTCGTTTGGTTGGCGTAAAGCAACAGATAGCTTTGACACAGGGCTCTCCCATCTCCTGGCATTGATCTAAAACCGTCTGCAAGAACACAACGCCAATCCCCCTGCCGCCAACTCGGCAGGATATGCAGAACTGTTCGATCCGGACATTGCCCTCCCCGCTGCCCAGAAA
>CAUFVC010000012.1:0-15403 GCA_959029275.1 uncultured Eubacteriales bacterium
GTCAGCTGGGCATCCAGCACGCTGTCACCCTTATACTCTTCCAAGATCGGTTGAATATACTCTTCCAAAAACTCCGTCACCTGCTGTGGAGCCCGGCCAATGAAGTTTTCTGGCTTTATGGCAGCTCTCAGCTCTTCCTCCGTCATCTTGAAATGTGGATCGGCTATGATCCTCTCCAGCAGATCGTTGCTCTTGCCTTCCATCTTAACCTGCCGCGCCGCCTCCATTGAGTGGACTCGTATCCTCTCGTGGAGCTCCTGCCGATCCCCGCCGCGTTTGACCTCCTCCATGAGGATCATCTCGGTCGCCATAAACGGCAGCTCGCTCATCACGCGGCTGTGAATCACCTTTGGATAGACCACCAGGCCCCCTGTGACATTGAGCATGATCTGCAGAATTCCATCCACGGCCAGGAAACTCTCCGATACGGCAATCCGCTTATTCGCAGAGTCGTCCAGCGTGCGCTCGAACCACTGTGTGGACGCGGTCATGGCCGGATTCAATTCGCTGACCATGACATACCGCGCCAGGGAACAAATTCGCTCGCTGCGCATGGGGTTGCGCTTATAGGCCATAGCTGACGAGCCAATCTGGCCTTTTTCAAAGGGCTCCTCCATCTCCTTCAAATTCTGTAGGAGCCGGAGATCCCCGGCGAATTTATAGCAGGACTGGGCGATCAAACCCAACGCATTGAGACATATGGTGTCAAATTTGCGCGGATAGGTCTGTCCCGTTATCGGAAAGGTGTGCTCATAGCCCATCTTCTCCGCCACCAGCGCATCCAGCTGCTTGACCTTGTCCGTGTCCCCCTCAAACAGCTCCATAAAGCTGGCCTGCGTTCCCGTTGTCCCCTTTGCCCCGCGCAGTCTCTTGTCTGAGAGGATATGGGTGAGCTCGCGGTAATCCATCCAAAGCTCCTCCAGCCATAGGCAGGCACGTTTTCCTACCGTGGTCAGCTGGGCCGGCTGATAATGGGTAAACCCTAGAGTGGGCATATCCCTGTAGGTCAGCGCGAAATCCGACAGCTTCGCCATGACAGCGACAAGTTTTTTGCGGATCAGCTCCAATGCCTCGAACATGATAATCAGATCCGTATTGTCCCCCACATAGCAGCTTGTCGCCCCAAGGTGGATAATGGGCTTTGCCTTTTCCGCCTGTTGCCCATAGGCGTATACGTGAGCCATCACATCGTGGCGGACCTCTCTCTCCCGCTCCTGTGCCACATCGTAATTGATCTCCTCCGCGTGGTCGATCAGATCGTCAATCTGCTCTTGGGTGATGGGCAACCCCAACTCCTTTTCCGCCTGCGCAAGTGCGATCCACAGCTTTCTCCAGGTTTTGAATTTCTTGTCCGGAGAAAACAAATATTGCATTTCATCGCTTGCATATCGGGAATTAAAGGGCGTTTCATATGTTGTACGCATATTCGATTCCTTCTTTCTAGATTTTACAGCTTTGAAAAAACCGGGGCTGGCAAATGGATTCACTTACCTTCCCCGGTTCTCGCCGCCTATTTGGACTGCACGATCAATTTGATCGCCGTTCTCTCCTCGCCGTTGATTTCGATCTCTGTGAACGCTGGCGTACACATCAGGTCAAACCCAGACGGCGCCACATATCCTCTGGCGATGATAATGGCCTTCATCGCCTGGTTCAGAGCGCCAGCTCCTACGACCTGAATCTCAGCGCCGCTGCCTCCGCGAATGATATTCGCGATGGCGCCCGCAACTGAATTGGCGTTGGAGTGCGACGACACTTTCAATACTTCCACGGGAGTCCCCCCTTACTTCGCATATTCAACCGCTCGAGTCTCCCGAATGATATTGACTTTGATCTGTCCTGGATACTCCAGCTCATTCTCAATGCGCTTAACCACGTCCCTGGCCAAAATTCTCATCTCATCGTCATTCACCTGCTCCGGCATGACGACAAGACGGAGCTCACGGCCTGCCTGAATCGCAAACGTCTTTTCGACGCCCTTGAACTCGTTTGCAATGGCTTCCAATTTCTCAAGACGGGTAATATAGTTCTCAAGCGTCTCCCGCCTCGCCCCGGGCCTGGCCGCAGAGATGGAATCCGCCGCCTGCACGATGACAGCGATGAGGCTCTCTGGCTCCACATCGCCGTGGTGCGCCTCCAGCGCGTTGACGACGATCTTGGATTCCCGGTATTTCTTCAGGAGCTGGGCCCCGATGGTCACATGGGAGCCTTCCATCTCGTGATCGACGGCCTTTCCCACATCATGCAGCAGCCCCGCTCTCTTGGCCACCCGCACGTCAATGCCAAGCTCCCCTGCGATAAGCCCTGATAGATGGGATACCTCGATGGAGTGCTTCAGCACATTCTGTCCATAGCTTGTCCGATATTTCAACTTGCCTAGAAGACGGATCAATTCGGGATGGAGTCCATGTACATTGGTCTCGAACGTGGCGGCCTCCCCTTCCTCCCGAATCTTGTTTTCCACTTCCTTGGTAGCCTTATTGACCATCTCTTCAATGCGGGCGGGATGAATCCGCCCGTCTACGATTAATTTTTCAAGGGTGATTCTGGCTATCTCTCTCCGTATTGGGTCAAATCCCGATAGGATGACAGCTTCTGGCGTGTCGTCAATGATCAGATCGATGCCGGTGAGCGTCTCCAGCGCTCGAATGTTGCGGCCCTCTCTTCCGATGATTCTGCCCTTCATCTCGTCATTCGGCAGCGGCACCACCGATACGGTCGATTCCGCCACATGGTCGGCGGCACACCGCTGGATCGCTCCCGTTAAAACTTCCCGGGCCTTCTTCGTCGCCTCTTCCTTGGTTTTCGCCTCGGCTTCCTTGAGCATGACAGCCATCTCGTGTTTTACGTCTTCCTCAACGGAATGGAGCAGCTGTTCTTTTGCCTGCTCCGTCGTCAATCCGGATATCTTCTCTAGCTCTGCCAGCTTCTGATCGTGGATCTCCGATATTTCCTTATTCTTCCTGTCCAGCTCTTCCGCTCGTTTGTTGATCTGCTGTTCCTTTCGCTCCAGCGTCTCCCCTTTTCGCTCCAATGTTTCTTCTTTCTGAACGACTCGCTTTTCCTGCCGCTGGACCTCGCCTCTCCGCTCCTTGACCTCTTTTTCAAGATCGTTTTTCATGCGCAGAGCCTCTTCCTTCGCTTCCAGAAGGACTTCCCGCTTCTTTGCATCCGCAGATTTTAGAGCATCGTCAATTATTTCTCTCGCTTTGGTCTCCGCAGCGCCGATCTGTGCCTCCCCAACTTTCTTGCGGTACTGGATTCCGGCAAAAAACGCTGCGACAACCAATGCAACTGCTACGATTGCTATGATGATGTATTCCATCTGACGATAACACCTCCTTTTTAATTTTCATGGTTCGCTTCGCTATTCATATAGCAGGTCTTTCTCCGTATCTGAACGAATCTGTCCGCCGTCATCGCTGTGTAAGCCGTCTATGGCTACTCACAGAGTATACTCCTCTCCCAGGGCAATCCGCCTACATTTCAAACCTGCATTTCACAGGCGCGGATCGGGTATACGCTTCTTCACTGCTTCTCTTGTCCTTTACGGTCTGCCACTTTGTTGGTTGATTCTTCACCTAATGTTGACCTCAGATCTTTGACACCAACATATAAATTTTATAACTTTCCGCCATATCTGTCAAGCATTAACTTTATTCTGGGCTATAAAATAAAAAAGTTCGCGTAAGCGAACTTTTATTCGTGTAAACGAACTTTTGGTCGCGCAAGCGAACTTTTGGTCGCGTAAGCGAACTTTTGGTCGCGTAAGCGAACTTTTCAAATCTGCTTTGCCCTCCGGCGATTTTATGATATAGCGGCTGTCTGCCTTTCATTCTCTTGATTCCCGCGGTGCGGCTTCCCCATTCTGTTCACTGAGCAGTCTTCGAACTATGTCATAGGAAAATCCCTTTCCTACCATATAGCGATACAGCTTGTCCACCTCTGGAGCTCTCATCGCCCTGCACTTTTTCTCAAAAACGGCGCGCGCCTGCGCCTCCTCGTCCACAGGGTTCTCCTGGAGAACACGCTGAATATCGTCGCGGCTGATCCCTTTCTGCCGCAGCTTGCCGGCGATATCCCGGGCGCTGAGATGCCGGACCGTCGTGCAGTCATGAACCATGCACTGCGCAAACCGCAGATCGTCTACAAAGCCGTATTCCCGCAAAAACTTTAGAATCTGCGCGCCGGTGTCCTCATCACATCCCTGGCGGCGGAGATACTCCCTCATTTCCCTCTCGCTTCGCATCCGATACCCCAGGTAACCCAAAGCCTTATCTCGATAGTGCTCTTCCTTCTCCCGCTGTGATGCAAAGGCGGCCGGCTCCCTATTCTTACTCATTCCCACAGGCGACCCTTACTCCGTCAAGGACTGCTGCGATGGGGCCTCCTGCGCCTCTCCCCCCTTAGCCGGATGGAAGCCGTACTTCTCTCGGACTTTCGCTTCGACTTCGCTGAGAAGCTCCGGATTCTCCTGCAGGTATACCTTCACATTCTCGCGCCCCTGTCCCAGCCGCGCGTCATTATAGTTATACCATGCGCCGCTCTTGTTGATAATATCCTCTTTTGCCGCCAGATCCAGAATGTCGCCTGCCCGGGATATTCCCTTTCCGTACATGATATCGAACTCCGCTTCCTTGAAAGGAGGCGCCACTTTATTTTTGACGACTTTCACCCTCGTCCTGTTTCCCACGAACTCATTGTTCTGTTTCAACGTCTCGATGCGGCGTACATCCAGCCGGACAGACGCATAGAATTTCAGCGCGCGGCCACCCGTGGTCGTCTCAGGATTTCCAAACATGACGCCTACCTTCTCGCGGAGCTGATTGATAAACACGACGACACACTTGGACTTGTTGATGGCTCCGGTCAGCTTTCTCAGCGCCTGGGACATGAGGCGCGCCTGCAACCCCACATGGGAGTCTCCCATCTCCCCGTCAATCTCCGCCTTGGGGACCAGCGCTGCGACGGAGTCCACGATCACGATATCCATGGCGCCAGAGCGCACCATCGTCTCGGCGATCTCCAACGCCTGTTCCCCGTTATCCGGCTGCGATATGTAGAGGTTGTCAATATCGACCCCCAGATTCCTCGCATATTTGGGGTCCAGCGCGTGCTCCGCATCGATGAAACCCGCTATCCCCCCCATCTGCTGCGCCATGGCTACCATGTGCAGCGCCACGGTGGTCTTACCGCTGGATTCCGGCCCATAAATCTCAACGATCCGTCCGCGGGGGATCCCGCCAACCCCGAGGGCGATATCCAGGCTGAGGGCTCCTGTGGGAATTACCTCCACGTCCATATTGTTCATGGAATCGCCCAATTTCATAATTGAGCCCTGCCCATAATCCTTCTGAATCTTTGCAATAGCGGCGTCTAAAGCCTTCTGGCGTTCATCTAATCCCATCTTGTCCATCCTTTCTGCTGCGAACGGCATTGAATCTCTCCCTGTATCGGAACGAGGTACGAACATTTATTCGCTCTTTTTTTATAATACAGGATTTTCTCCTGTTTGTCAAGATAGAGCTTTGGCGGAAATTTTCAACTCTATCTATACTATCGCCGTTTTTCATAAAAGGTTGCTAATTTATTGAAATTTTTCTAGAAGCGCAATTCTCAGCATGTTGATGGCCTGAACCACCGTATTCTCCCGATTCCCCTGGCGGTCTTTTTGATAGTTGCACTCCTGGTACGAGACATCCCCTAAAAGATACATGCCGATATAGACCAAGCCCACCGGTTTTTCGGGGGTTGCGCCATCCGGCCCGGCGATCCCTGTCACAGAAAGCGCCACATCGGCGCCGGAAGCCTCCGCCGCTCCCCTGGCCATCTCACAGGCAGTCTGCCAGCTGACCGCGCCGTGGAGCCGCAAGGTTTCCTCTGAAACTCCAAGATATCTCTGTTTTGCTTCATTGGAGTAGGTGACGAAGCCCTGTTCAAATGCCCCTGAGATCCCCGGATAGTTGACTAGCCGGCCGGCCAGCAGTCCGCCTGTGCAGGATTCCGCCGTGGCAATCTTCAGATTATGATCCAGCAGCAGCCGTCCTAAAGCCCCCTCCAGCGTGTCCCCATCCGCGCCGAACACATAGGAGCCAAATCGGTTTCGGATATCCTCCTCCACAGGATGGATCATGCCGGCCGCTTCCTCCTGTGACACGGCCTTGGCCGTGATCCGCAGATCCACATATCCGGTCTTCGCGTAGGGCGCCAGGGTGGGATTTGTCATGGAATCCATCATAGACTTTAACTCATGCTCGACAAAAGATTCTCCCACTCCGCAGAGGTGCAGCGTCCTGGACACCATGATCTCGCCGGAGCGGGCGGCCAAAAATGGTTTCACCTGCTTGTCAAACATAGGCTTCATCTCGGACGGCGGGCCCGGCATCATAATCAGGATCTTCCCAGATTTCTCCAAGATAAAGCCAGGCGCCGTTCCGTTTTCATTGTACAGGGGCTGCGCTCCCTCGGGCAGCGTCGCCTGCTTCCAGTTGTTGGGCGTAATCTCCCTCCTGCGCTTCCTCAAAATGTCCTCAATGTTTTGTCTCGCTCGAGGGTCCTCTTTTAACCCCACGCCAAAATATCTCGCCCCCATCTCCTTGGACAGATCATCCGTGGTTGGCCCGAGCCCTCCTGTAGTCAGCACTAGATTGGCCCGCGTATATGCCTCCTCAAAGGCTTCCATCACTCGCTTCGGATTATCCCCTACAACCTGCTGGCGATACGTGTTGATCCCCAATGCCGCCAGCTCTCTCGCCAGATAGGACGCATTTGTGTTGACGATATCCCCCAGCAGAATCTCCGTCCCGATGGCGATAATCTCTGCTGTCAGCTGTGTCTTTTCTTTTTCCTCGACTTCCTTCGGCGCTCTCATTTTTTCCTCCATTCCGGCACACCTGCACCCAATACTCGCTCTTAGTCTGCCTCCTTCAGGACAGAACGATTCTTCCAAATATAGTCTACCACCGAGATGACCGTCAACGCAACGGAGGCATAGGTCAGAACCGCAACGACAACGCCATACCAGCCATAGGGAAGGCCTAAAATCACGGCAAGCGTCATGATCATCTGCACCACCGTCTTTGCCTTTCCCCATATCCCCGCCGCGATGACAACCCCCTGAGCGGCAGCTACAAGGCGGAATCCACTGATGATGAATTCTCTGGCCACCAGAATGATGACAATCCACGCCGCCATCTCCCCTGTCTCAACAAAGCATATCAAAGCGGAGACCACCAACAATTTGTCGGCCAGGGGGTCCATAAACTTTCCAAAATTGGTCACAAGGCCCCGGCTGCGTGCGAGATGGCCATCCAGGTGGTCCGTGTACGACGCAAAGGCAAAGATCAAAAAGGCGATATACCGGTTCCACGGACCTGGCAATAGATTCGTCATAAAGACAACCACAAACACGGGAACAAGGCAGACCCGAAGAATTGTCAATTTATTCGCAATATTCATCTTCATCAAGCATATCTCCTATCAGATCATATTCGCTAGCTCCCGTCACTTCACAGTCCACCACTTCCCCCGATAACAGAGGCCGGGGCGCCGTCAAAAATAAAAATCCGTCAATGTCCGGCGCGTCCCGGTATGTCCGGGTACTATAGACATATCCCTCTTCCCCCGGAATCCGCCCCTCCACCAACACTTTCATTTTCTGTCCGATGAACTCATTGGACTTCGCTTCGCTAATGGACCGCTGAATCTCCATCAGCTCCTCTTTGCGCCTCTGTTTCTCCTCTTCCGGTATCTGATCCGCAAACTCCGCCGCCGGAGTATTTTCCTCCTGGGAATAGGCGAAAACGCCCAGCCGGTCAAAGCGGACTTCCCGAACAAAGCCGCACAGTTCCTCGAACTCTTCCTCCGTCTCCCCCGGAAATCCGGTGATCAGCGTGGTTCGAATACAGATTTCGGGAATTCGCTCGCGGAGGCGCCGGATCCGCTCAAGAAGTATTTCTTTTGTATGCCGCCGCCCCATGCGCTTGAGAATGGAATTGCTACAGTGTTGAATGGGCATATCGATATAGGGCAGGATTTTATCTTCCTGCGCCATGGTCTCGATTAATTCATCGGTGATATCCTCCGGGTAGCAATAGAGCAGGCGAATCCACGTCAACCCTTCGATTTTGCACAGTTGGCGCAGCAATCCTGGGAGCGCCGCCGGCTCCGGCAGATCCCTCCCATACTTGGTGATGTCCTGGGCCACGACCATAACCTCCACAACCCCTGCCCTCGCCAGATCCTCCGCCTCCCGCAGGATGTCCTCCGGCCTCCGGCTTCGATATCGCCCCCGCAGCTTGGGGATGATGCAATAGGTACAATGATTGTCGCATCCCTCCGCGATTTTCAGGTACTCATAATAGCCGGGCGTCGTGATGGTCCGCCTGTGATAGGACAGATCCCTTCCGTCGATCGCCTGGACGCACCGCAGCTTCTCTTCCTTTTTGCTGAGAACGGCATCCACCACGTCCACGATGGATTCATAGCTGCCCGTGCCAACCACGGCGTCCACCTCCGGCAGCTCCTGGAAGATCTCATCCGCGTACCGCTGCGCCAGACAGCCCGTCACGATCAACGCTTTACAGGCGCCTACCTCCTTATAGTCACCCATTTCGATGATCGTCTGTATCGATTCTTCCTTCGCATCCTGGATAAAGCCACAGGTATTGACAATAATGACGTCAGCTTTCTCATCGTCCTTCGTCAGCGCGTATCCCCTCTCTGCCAGAAGGTTTATCATAATCTCGCTGTCCACCGTATTTTTATCACAGCCGAGGGATACAAATGCGATCTGCCTGCTCAAACCGTCCAGGTCTCCTTTCATGATTGGATGTCCAACTGCGCCTTGTACGCCTGCACGCAATTGGAAAGCAGCATGGCGATGGTCATGGGGCCGACGCCGCCGGGCACCGGCGTCATATAGGAGGCCTTTCCCATGCAGGCTTCATAATCGACATCGCCACAGAGCCCGTCCTCCAGCCGGTGCATCCCCACATCAACGACCACCGCCCCTTCCCGGATGTCCTCCGGTCCGAACATTTTCGGGCGTCCCACGGCTGCGATAAAGATGTCAGCCTGTCTGGTGAGATCAGATAGATTCTTGGTTTTGGAGTGGCAGATGGTCACGGTGGCGTTCTCCCGGAGCATCAGGAGCGCCAACGGCTTTCCCACAATATTGCTCCGCCCTGCGATGACGCAATGCTTGGATGCGATCTCGATCCCCGCCCGCTTCAACAGCTGCACAACCCCAGCCGGGGTGCAGGACACAAAGGCATCCCTGTGCCCTATGGACAACTTTCCCGCATTGACGGGGTGAAATCCGTCCACATCCTTGGCGGGGTCGATGGCGTTGATGACCAGATCCGCGTCCAAATGCCTGGGGAGGGGCAGCTGGACCAGAATTCCATTGACCCCCGGATCCTCATTGAGCTCCCGCACTTTGGCCAAGAGCTCCCCCTGTGTCGTCTCCGCAGGCATCCGGCAGACAAGGGATTTCATTCCGATCCACCCGCACGCCTTCTCTTTGTTATTGACATACACTTGGGACGCCTCGTCATTGCCTACCAATATCACCGCCAGACAGGGCGCCGGCATCCCTTTATTGATACAGTCCTGAATCTGCGCTTTCAGCTCGCTGCGAATCTCGCGGGCCGTCTGTTTTCCGTCGAGTAACTGTGTTTCCATTTGTCATCCTCCATTTCAGCGCCTCCGCGCCCATCTAAAATAAGCCGGTTATATTGCCATCCGCATCGACATCGATATTTTCCGCCGCGGGAACTTTCGGCAGGCCCGGCATTGTCATGATATCCCCGGCCAGCGCAACGACAAACCCAGCGCCTGCCGATACGGTCACCTGCCGGATGGAGATGGTAAAGCCGGAAGGCCGCCCTAATCTCTTCGGGTCATCCGACAGAGAGTATTGCGTCTTGGCAATGCAGACAGGGAAGGAGCCAAATCCCAGCTCTTCCAGTCTTTTAAGCTGCCGGCGAACCCCGGCTTCAAAATTGACGGCGGCGGCGCCATAGATTTCTTTGGCGATGGTTTCAATCTTTTGGGCAAGCGGCATGGAATCCGGATACAGCGGGCGATAGCCGGAAGGCTTCTCTTCCAGCGTCTTCAGCAGCTCCTGAGCCAGTTCGATGCCGCCTTCGCCGCCCTTTTCCCACACTTTTGAGAGGGCAAACGCACATCCCATGGCGCGGCAGCGCTCTTCCACATAGGAAATCTCCGCCTCTGTGTCTGACAGAAAAGAGTTTAGCGTCACCACCACCGGCACGTGATATTTTTGAAGATTTTCAATATGGGCCTGTAGATTCACAAATCCATCCGCCAGCGCCTGTAGATTCTCCCGCCCTAGGTCCCCCTTGGGGACGCCTCCATTGTACTTTAACGCGCGGATCGTGGCAACCAACACAATGGCCGACGGCTTTAAGTTCCCGATGCGGCACTTGATATCCAAGAATTTTTCCGCCCCCAGATCCGCGCCGAAGCCGGCTTCCGTTATAACCAAATCGGCAAGCTTTAACGCATACCGGGTGGCCCGCAGGCTATTGCAGCCATGGGCGATATTGGCGAAGGGCCCCCCGTGGATGATGCACGGTGTATTCTCCAGCGTCTGCACAAGATTTGGCGCGATGGCGTCTTTTAACAGCGCCGCCATTGCCCCGTGGGCCTTTAGGTCTCTGGCCGTCACCGGCTTGCCCTCGTACGTGTACCCCACGATGATCCGGCCCAGGCGCTCTTTTAGATCTAGCAGGTCGTCTGCCAGACAGAGAATCGCCATGACCTCCGAGGCGACGGAAATCATATAGCCGTCTTCCCGCGGCACGCCCTGTGAAGCTCCCCCCAGGCCTACGACGATATTGCGCAGCGCCCGGTCATTCAAATCGACCACCCGCTTCCACGTGATCCGCCGCGGGTCTAGCCCTAGGGCGTTTCCCTGGTGGAGATGATTATCGATCATAGCGGATAAAAGGTTGTGGGCTGTGCTTACCGCATGGATATCACCTGTAAAATGGAGATTGATCTCTTCCATGGGGACAATCTGGGAATATCCGCCGCCGGCGGCTCCCCCCTTTACGCCCATACAGGGGCCGAGGGAAGGCTCCCGCAGCGCAATAACGGCCTTTTTCCCCAGTTTTCCCATGGCCTGCCCCAGTCCCACCGTCGTGGTGGTTTTTCCCTCGCCCGCCGGCGTTGGGTTGATGGCTGTCACCAGGACGAGCTTACCGTCCGGTCTGTCCTTGATGTGATCCCACAGCTTTTGTGATAGCTTTGCCTTATACCGTCCATAGCTCTCCAGATACTCTTCCTCAATCCCCAATTGTGCCGCCACGTCACGTATTGGGAGCATCGTTGCCTCTCTGGCAATCTCAATGTCGCTTTTGACTGTGCTCATCGCTGCCTCCTGTTATAGCTGTTTTCCTTCATCATTTTCAAATTCTTCTCTCGAAATCAAAACTTTTCTGGGCTTGCTTCCCTCGTCCGGCCCCACTATCCCTCTCGCATACATGGCCTCCATCAGCCGCGCCGCTCGGTTGAATCCGATGCGAAACGCCCGCTGTAGCATACTGATCGAGGCCTTTTGTTTATCCACAACAAAAGAGATCGCTTCCGGCAAGATCTCGTCCAGCTCGTCATCCTCGCCTGATGCGCCGCCCACGCTGCCGCCGCTGACGGTCTCAATCAGATCTTCGTCATACGATGCGTTGACTCTCACCGCCGCCACAATGGTCTCCACCTCTTTGTCGGAGACAAACGCGCCCTGAATCCGCGTTGGCTTGGACGCCCCCATAGGGCAGAAGAGCATATCGCCTTTTCCCAACAGTTTTTCCGCGCCGACCATGTCCAGGATCGTCCTGGAGTCTGTGCCGGAAGACACGGCAAAGGCTAAGCGGGATGGGATATTGGCTTTGATCAGACCTGTGATGACGTCCACGGAGGGTCTCTGGGTGGCGATCACAAGGTGCAATCCCGCCGCCCTCGCCATCTGCGCCAACCTGCATATGGCCTCTTCCACCTCTTTCGATGCCACCATCATCAGATCCGCCAGCTCATCGATGATGATAACGATCTGGGGCAGCGGCTCTAATTCCAGCTCCGGCTGCTCCTTGACCGCCGTGTTGTATCCCCGGATATCCCGGACATTCATATCCGCGAATTTCCGGTATCGCTGTGTCATCTCCTGTACCGCCCAATTTAGGGAGGCTGCCGCTTTTTTCGGATCGTTGACCACGGGTATCAAGAGATGGGGAATGCCATTGTAGACCGAGAGCTCAACGACCTTGGGATCCACCAGGATCAGCTTGACCTCCTTGGGGTCCGCTTTATATAGCAGACTGATAATCAGGGAGTTGATACAGACACTCTTGCCGGATCCTGTAGCGCCTGCGATGAGTAGGTGGGGCATCTTGGCGATATCTGCCACACGCACCTCGCCGTCGATATCTTTTCCTAACCCGAAGGCTAACTTGGAAGGGAACTTCTTAAAGACATCGCTCTCGATGACCTCCCGCAGGCTGACGGAAGCGGCTTCCTTATTTGGCACCTCAATGCCCACCGCGCTTTTCCCCGGAATGGGCGCCTCAATGCGGATGCCCGATGCGGCCAGATTCAGCGCAATATCGTCTGCCAAATTTACGATCCGGCTTACTTTTACCCCCTGTTTCGGCTGTAGCTCATACCGCGTCACGGCCGGTCCCCGGTTGACCTGCACAACTTTCGCTTCCACGCCAAAGCTCATAAGAGATTGCTCCAAAACCTGTACACTCTTCATCAGCTCCGCCTTGGAGCTTCCGCCGGTATCCTGTTTGGGAGGGCTCAACAGATCGATGGGCGGAAACTGATACTGCCCCTGCTCCGCGGATTCGGCCGCGCCTTTCTGAGAGGGTTCCGTCACAGACTGCCGGTTCTGCCCTGAAGACGGCGCTGTCTTTGGCGCGGGAACCGGATCGGGAGTCTCCGGAGGCAAAGGCTCTGGCTCCCACTCTTCTTCTAAAAATAGGGCACTCTCCTGGGCCTCGGCCATAAAACTCGGCTCCGGCTCTGCTATCTCCTGGGCCGCGGCCTTCTTCTTGCGCTGCCGGTATGGATCGCTTTCCAACAGCGGAATGTCCACAGAACCATCCTCGATAGGCGCTCTGGCTTCCCGCTTTCTTCTCTTTGCCGGCTTTTTATGCTCCGCCGCGGTATCAATCCCCACGCCGCGGACAACGATGGGATCCGACTGCGCTCGGTCCTCCCTGGAGGCGGGGGACATCTCTTGTCTCTGCACGCGCTGGGCGCGCTTTTCCTTCTGCCGGTCGCGCATTTTTCTGGCGGAGTCCGCCGCGCGCCCGGTCGCCTCGCCCGCCGCTTTCAGCGCAGACCGCTCTGTCAAAATCACAAGACAGATGACGGCCAGCCCTGACAGCAGAATGATGCTCCCCGTCTTGCCCAAAATCTTGAGAAGTCCCGTTCCCAGAATGCCGCCGACGAGCCCACCCGTCTTGGGCGTCGCCTTATGATATAAGTCCATCAGTTCCGCTGTGCTTCCCACATTGAACACATGTAAGAAAATACTGATCAACAAAATACTGAAAAAAGCCGTCACGGCCTTCACTTTTCGTCGGCTGTCCAGCTTCCCCAGCATCCACATTCCCATCACAACAATCATATAAATACAGATCAAATACGCGCTGAACCCAAACAGACCGATAAAGACTTCATAGAGAACCCGCCCGAAGGCCCCCATGGAGGTGTGGAGAAAAACCCCCATCGCCACCAGAACCATCCCTAAAAAAATGAGCAGATATTGAACTTCGGTCCGCAGCGGACTTTTGGTCTGTTTCTTTCTCTGTGCATTTGCAGGCTTTTTTTTCTTTGTCGATCTTTTCTTTTGCGCCATGGCAGCTCCCCCTCGCTCGTCCCCGTAATCTCGCCGTTGCCTAGTGGAGGAATCCCCAGACGACGGCCACCAGTCCAACAGCTAGACAATAAAATCCAAAGTAGTGAAACTTATTCCGCTTGAGAATCGCAAGAAGTCCCCGGATACAGGCATATCCCACAATCGCGGCGACTATGGCGCCTACTAAATAGGGAAACCAATTGAGCGCCAGATCAGCCCCGGATACACTGGATAGTTTTAATATAGCGGCTCCCCCTATGGCAGGCATGGAAATCAGAAAGGAAAACCGGATGGCAAACTCGCGGTCAAGGCCGCAGAGCATACCGCCCACAATGGTGGAGCCGGACCGGGAGATCCCAGGGATCGTGGCCACGCCTTGAAAGAATCCGATGACGGCCGCATCCCGGTAGCTTGTCTTCTCCAGCCTCTTTTTGCCCGCGGGGATCTTGGCGGAGGCCAGCAGCATTCCACCCGTGAGGAGAAGGGCAAATCCCACCGCCATCACCGAGCTGAGAAACAGATCCTCCAAGAATTTCTGCATGACAAGTCCCAAGATGGCAGTGGGAATCGAAGCCACGATGACCAGCAACACCATCTTGCGGTCTCTATACATCCCGAATTTCCGCTTGCCGCCGTGAATCAGCCATAAAACTCCATCCCGAATTAGCAGCAACCCTTCCTTGATCAGCAGGACCACGTCACGAAAATATACGACACATACCGCCGCCAAAGTGCCGACATGCAGCAATATCTCAAATAGAGCGGACGTATTTAAGCTGGCATCCGCTCCAATTATGAACTTTGCCAAGACCAGATGTCCAGAGCTGCTGACCGGCAAAAATTCTGTCAACCCCTGTACAATTCCCATGATAATTGCGTGAATCCACGATAATGGTTCCATTTCTCCGTCCTTTCAGTCCCTTTTACTTTTCATCATTTTATCACAGTTCCTGCTATTTGTAAACATGTCATCCCAGGTAATACAGCAGCCGCTCCGTCACAAAGGCCACGGCTGTCGCCGACAGCGCGACGGTAAGAAGGCCCTTGTTTTTCCAGGCCAATACCAGGGCCACGAGGAAGCCGGCAATCCCCGCCGCCAAATTTCCCGTGGACTGCAATATATCCGGGAATGTCATAGCCCCCAGCACCGCATAGGGCACATAGTACAAAAACGATTGCACATAAACATTTTTTATTTTCTTCCGAAAAACGACAAGCGGGATCGCCCGGATCAAATAAGTGACAAGGGCCATAACAAAGATTGCAATTAGAATGCGGGGATAATTCATGGCGCGGCGTCTCCTTCCGTTTTTTCATCCGGCGGATGGATGGGAAATACCACGGCCCCCATTCCTGCCGCCGCGACAGCACAGATGATGATGCGCCAGCCGGCTGGCGTCCGGCTGAGAATCGGCATGTAATGAAATAGGCAAGAACATGCCACCGCCGTCAACACAACGGCTAGGCAGGACCAGCTCTTTCGGGATGGCGGCACGATAATCGCGAGAAACATTCCGT
>CAUFVC010000013.1:0-15206 GCA_959029275.1 uncultured Eubacteriales bacterium
GTTCACAGTGTGATGAGAAGTCCGGCTGTCATGTGGCAGTCGGATTTTTCTCTTACAGGGGATGTAACCCGTGTCAAAGATTTGGCGGATGTCGGGCGTGACTCCGCACGAAATGGAGGACCCTATGCCATCATTTACGCGAAACGCCATCATAGCGTCTTTTTTAAAGCTGCTCAATGAACGGCCGCTTCACAAGATCACCGTCAAAGATATAGTGGAGGACTGCGGGATCAACCGCAATTCCTTCTATTATCATTTTGAGGATCTCCCGGCCTTGGTGGAGGCCATCGTGGAGGAAAATGCGGATAAGATTATGGAGGAACACGCTTCAGCCGCTTCCCTGGAAGAGTGTTTGGATATCGCCATCGATTTTGCGATGCAGAATAAAAAGGCGATTCTCAATATTTATCACTCGGTGAACCGGGAAACCTACGATCAGTACCTGAACCGGGTGTGTGAGTATGTGGTGACGGGCTATGTGGAGCGCGTCGCCGGGGAGTATGCCATCTGTGAGGAGGATAAGGCGATTATCATTAAGTATTATAAATGTGAGCTGATTGGACAGATTCTGGATTGGATGAAAGATGGAATGCGGTACGATATTGTCAAGCAATTCCACAGGATCTGTTCTCTGTTTGAGGGATCGGCCCAAATTGCATTTCGGAGGAGCGCAGGGCAAGAGGATTTTTTACAGTGACGGTATTTGTGCAAAACGGGCGGAATGCCTAAAATTCCCACACACCTTTCGAGGTGTCTATTTTTTTATGTGGAGAAAAGGAGTACACTTAGATCCTGTCAAGGAAGTGACAGAGAAAGGTGGCGAAACCATGCGTTCCACGAAATCCATACGAACTGCAAAGATTGGATCCATCATGCTGGCGGCGGCGCTCTCCGCTATGGGGGTGATTCTGATCGTATTTCCGGAGTTTTCCACCGCCACCCTGTGCTATGTGCTAGGCGGCCTGCTGGCGGCCTACGGGATCATCAAAGTCGTCGGATATTTCTCGAAGGATCTGTACCGATTAGCATTTCAGTATGATCTGGCATACGGTGCGCTGCTGGCGGCGGTGGGACTGATCATGCTGATGCATCCGGAAGGTTTTATCGCAGTTCTCTACATTGTGATGGGGATTTTATTTCTCGCTGACGGCCTCTTTAAGATTCAAATGGCCATTGATGCAAAGCGCTTCGGCGTTGAAAAATGGTGGCTGATCGCAGCGCTGGCCGCCCTGACAGGGCTGGTGGGGCTCTTGCTGATCCGGCGCCCTTTTGACGGCGCAAAAGCTGTCATGATCCTGCTGGGCATTTCGCTCTTGACAGAAGGGCTGTTGAGTATCAGCGTAGCGCTCTGCGCGGTGAAAATCATTAAGCATCAGCAGCCGGATGAAATCGAAGCTATCTATACTGAAACCAAGGGGGATCAAGAAGTATGAAACTCGGAAGGGCGGTTGTTCGCTACCGCGTACCCATTTTAATCATTGCGATTCTTTTGCTGATTCCGTCGGCAATGGGAATGGTTGCAACGAGGATCAACTACGATATGCTGAACTATTTGCCGGAGGATATGGATACGGTTATCGGCCAGAATGAGCTGTTGGAGGACTTTGGAAAAGGAGCCTTCTCGTTTCTTATCGTGGAGGATATGCCAGCCAGGGAGGTGGCCGCGATGAAGCAAAAGATCGAGGCTGTCGATCATGTGGAATCCGTGTTGTGGTACGATAGCATCGCGGATCTCTCCATTCCCATGGAAATTTTGCCGGACAAATACTATCAGGCTTTCAATACGGATCACGCCACGATGATGGCTGTATTTTTTGACACCTCGACTTCCTCCGACGACACGATGGACGCGATCCGCGAGATCCGGGCCGTTGCAGGAAAGCAGTGCTTTGTCTCCGGAATGTCGGCAATGGTGACGGATTTGAAGGACTTGTGCGAGAAAGAAGAGCCCATTTATGTCGCCATAGCTGTCGCCTGCGCGTGTGTGGCCATGATGCTGTTTATGGATAGCTGGCTGATTCCGTTTGTTTTTCTGATCAGCATTGGGATGTCGATTTTGGTCAATCTAGGTTCAAACTTTTTTCTCGGTGAAATTTCGTACATCACAAAGGCGCTCTCCGCGGTGTTGCAGCTTGCCGTCACGATGGATTACTCCATCTTCCTTTGGCATAGCTATAATGAACAGCGGGAGATCTATGGGGATAAGAATGAGGCTATGGCCTGTGCGATTAAAGAGACCCTTACATCGGTGGTTGGCAGCTCTGTGACAACCATCGCGGGGTTCATTGCCCTTTGTTTTATGAGCTTTACCCTTGGACGCGATCTGGGCATCGTCATGGCGAAGGGAGTCTTTCTCGGCGTTATCGGGTGCGTCACCACACTGCCGGCTCTGATTCTACTCCTGGATAAGCCGCTGCGCAAAACGAGGCATCGCTCTCTGATTCCCAAGGTGGAGGGCCTGTCCAGAGGCGTGATCAAGATTTTTCCAGTGTTTTTAGTCATGTTCGCCGCGTTAATTGCGCCGTTCAGCTACGGGTATACCAAGACCAATGATGAGGTGTACTATGATCTGGGACAGTGCTTGCCGGAGGATATGGAGTATGTCATCGCCAATTCCAAGCTGAGCGAGGAATTCAACATTGCTTCCTCCCACATGGTTCTTGTCAGCGCTGACTTATCGAGCCAGGAGGTCAGAGCGATGATCCGTGAGATGGAAGCCGTGGATGGCGTAAAATACGTCCTCGGGTTGGAATCCATCGTTGGCTCCTCGATACCAGAGGAATTCCTGCCTGACTCGATAAAAGAAATTCTGGAGAGCGATCAGTGGAAATTGATGCTCATCAATTCAGAATATGGGACAGCCAGCGATGAGGTAAATGCCCAGCTTGATCAGCTAAACGCCGTCTTGAAAGAATACGACGAGGGCGGGATGCTCATCGGGGAAGCGCCGTGTACTAAAGACATGATTGAAACTACGGATCACGATTTTCAGGTGGTCAATATGATATCGATCATCGCCATCTTTCTTATCATCGCCGTGGTTGAAAAAAGTATATCGCTGCCGATTATTCTTGTGGCTGTCATTGAGCTTGCCATCTTTATCAATCTTGGACTTCCCCATTTTCTTGGGCAATCCCTTCCCTTCATCGCCCCAATCTGCATCAGCACCATTCAACTGGGCGCCACCGTGGACTACGCGATTCTCATGACAACCCGGTATAAGGCGGAGCGGGCTGGCGGACAGGAAAAACGGGATGCCGTCGCAAAGGCATTGTCCACATCCATACCCTCGATCATCGTCAGCGCCATAGGACTTTTTGCGGCAACCTTTGGCGTCGCCCTCTATTCGGATATTGACATCATCAGTTCTATGTGCATGTTGATTGCGCGGGGGGCTATCATCAGTATGCTTTGTGTCATCTTCATTCTCCCGGCTCTATTCATGCTGTTGGATCGGGTCATCTGCGCAACGAGCTTTGGCATGAAGACGAGACAACAACACAAGGATATTCAAGCGTAGACTTTGACAGAGTGTTCAATACAAACTTTTGGAGGCATTGGTATGATATTTGAAAATAAACGTGTGCTAAAGATTGTATCTCTTATTCTGTGCTGTACCGTCATCGGCAGCGGAACCGCCGCCATCGCCTACGCGACAGGCGTGAAGCAAACAGAAGAGAAGATAACGCAAGAGACGGCTGCCGCTGTCAGCGCCAAGCAGGAGACAACCGAGGGCATCAGCAAGGATGAAACGGTGTATGTGATCGCAGGCGCCGATGGCTCCGCCAAGAGGATCATCGTCAGCGATTGGATCAAAAATACGCTGGGCAGCGCGTCCATCCCCGATACAACGGAGATGGAGGATGTAACCAATGTCAAAGGCGACGAGACATATTCCATGAATGGCGATCACATGCGGGTATGGGATGCAAACGGCAATGACATTTACTATCAGGGAGATATTGAGAAAGAATTGCCAGTGACTATGGCCATCCGTTTCCAATTGGATGGCAGGCAGATCTCTGCTGAAGAATTAGCTGGCAAAAGCGGAAGGGTGACAATCCGATTTGAGTATACCAATACCCAGTATGACATGGTGGAGATCGATGGACAACAGGAAAAAATCTATGTCCCCTTCGTCGTGCTGACGGGCATGATTCTGGACAATGAGAATTTCCGAAACATCCAGGTATCCAATGGAAAGCTCATCAACGACGGAGACCGCACCATCGTCGCAGGGATTGCAATGCCAGGTCTGGCGGACAACTTAAAGCTCGACAGCGACGTATTGGATCTGCCGGAAGCCGTGGAGATTGAGGCGGATGTAACGGATTTTCAGCTGACGACAACGGTTACCCTAGCAACCAATGAACTTTTCAATAAACTGGAATGGGATGGGGCTGGAGAGCTAGACCAAGTGTCCGATTCCCTTGAGGAACTCAAGGACGCCATGGAACAGTTGGTGGACGGTTCATCTGCGCTATATGATGGGATTGCGGCGCTGCTGGATAAATCCGGGGAACTGATCGATGGAATCGACCAGCTGGCGGCCGGGGCAAAGCAGCTGTCAGAAGGCGCGGGAACTGTTGACGGGGGAGTTGCGCAATTACAGGCTGGGGCAGCCCAGTTGACAGACGGTCTCGGCGCTCTGACGGCTAACAACGAAGCGCTAAATGGCGGGGCAAAAGAAGTCTTTGAATCCATGCTGTCCATGGCGGATTCTCAGTTGGCAGCAGCCGGCCTTGCTGTGGATAAGCTGACGATCGAGAATTATGCCACGGTTTTGCAGGGGGTTCTCGCAACTTTGGATGAAACCGCAGTCTATAATCTGGCTTATAATACGGCCCACAGTAAGGTGGAGTCGGCAGTGCGAGCGCAGGAATCGAATATCCAAGCCCAAGTCACGGCCGCAGTTCAGGCGCAGGTGCTGGAAGGGGTGCTGGGCTCTCTGAATCCCCCTATGACGCCAAGCCAATATGAGGCCGCTGTCGATGCCGGACAGATTCCAGCTGAAATTCAGGGACAGATCGGGGAAGCGGTGGAAGGACAGATGAAGGCGGAGTCAATTCAAACCAAAATCCAGCAGACGGTGGAAGCACAGATCCAGACATTGATCCAGCAGAACATGCAATCCAGCGACGTTACAGCCCAGATTCAGGCGGCGGTGGAGAGTGGGAAATCAGGGGCTTCTAGCATCTCTGCGCTTAAAACGCAGCTGGATCGCTACAATCAATTTTATCAGGGACTTCTAACGTATACCGCGGGCGTGGCAGACGCTAGCGGTGGGGCAGATGCGATAAAAGCCGGGACCGATGCGCTTAAAGATGGTACGGCCAGCTTGAAATCAGGCGCTGACGCCCTTAGCGAAGGACTCCACTCTTTGCAGGACGGAAGCGGCGCCTTAGCGGACGGGGTTCAGCAGCTCAGAGATGGCGCAATGCAGCTCTCGGACGGCTTAAAGGAATTCAATGAGCAGGGCATACAGAAATTGTACGAGGCGGTCAATGAGGATTTAGACAGTCTGATTACCAGATTCCGCGCCACCTGCGACGTATCGAGGGAATATAAATCCTTTGCCGGGATTCGAGATGAGATGGAGGGACAGGTGAAATTCATCTATAGAACGGAGGAAATCTCCAAATAGAAAGTAGAATGGCCGTGCAGAACGCGCAGCGATGGAGGGCGCCCCTCAAGTCAAGGTTTGGCTTTTGGGGCGCCCTCTCTATATGGAGACACATAGATCGAATAGAACAGCGGTTTGCCGGCAACACTCATAGAATGGTGGAATTTGAGACTGGAATTCTGAAAAGAGCTTGCTATTTCAACGGAGAATTGGTAAAATAAAGAAGGTCATCACTGTGAAAGGCACAGGTAAGAGGAGGACGCCATGTTCGATTACGAAAATTACTATAAAGTATACAATGCCAGAGCCGCGGAAAACTATTATGACGATGAGGAGAAGTTAAAAAGACTCTTAGAGGGAAATAAACCCCCAAAAGGAGTGCGGGAAACCGTCTATCGATTTCTACGCCATGAAGCGGAATTTCTTTTGACTTTAATTGAATTGGAGCATAAGCTGGATGCCGATTACTTTGTGGGCGCGACGTCAGTTGAGCTGGAGAAGGATCAGAAGCGCTTATATCAGGACGTGGAAGAGGATGGCTATAAAAAAAGCTATCTCAACCCAACCTATATGGCTTCCCTATTTGGAGGTGAGTGTGGGCCTCTATTGTGTGCGATGGCGGCACAGCTCCGGGAAAACATTGAACATGCGTATCGGCATCGTCGATTTGCCATGCACTGGAATCACCGGCTATTTTTTGATGTCTGGGAACGACTTCGGCAGGGGAACTTAGAGCCCCAGGAGATTCGCGCGATTCTTAATGCTCATGGAAAGCGGTACCAGAGAGAAAAGGCGGGACTCTGGGTCCATGGAAGGTTTGGGTTTGAGGACTCATACCGCCGTGATCTCATTATGTCGGCTGACCTGAAGAACCCAGGCTATCTCTACCAGCTTGGAGAACGGGTCAGTCCTGTGGAGCTTGCACTGTCGTCCTTCATGGCAACCTTAGATGAGGGATTGGTGGATAAAATGGCAAGGGCGTACACACAGGGCTTCCGAAAGGGATTCTTTCGGGATGGAAAAGATATCGTTCTGAAAAATATTGTGGGTATCCGGTACCACATGGGGATGGAGCGGATGATCCGCAGGGCCATTGAATATTTTGAGGAGGATCTGCATTTCATTCCCTTTATCCAGGAAATCGCCACGACGCCCGTGAATCGCCAGTATGTCTATGATCACCGGTTTGATATGGCTGTCTATTTTGATTCAGAGTTCCAGACCCTCCGCTATGAAGCGCTGGAGGCTGAGCTGGAGTGCAATCGAGAGATTATCGCCGGCTACGGAGGTCCGGCTGTTGTCGATTCCTTTGGGGAGGCGCCCTTTACACCGGAGAGCAAAGAAGAGCAGATTGTCTTCACGTCAGAGCAATCGCAGGAGTATGCCAGCTTTAACACAAAGCTACAGGCCCTGCTGGCCAAATATGCGCCGCCCAACGAGTCCAGCTTTACGATTATCGCCTTTCCATTGCCCACCATCGGGGAGTCATTCGAGGCGATATTCAAAGAGACGGTGACGGTGAATACGCTGGACGCCGAGCAGTACGAGAAAGTCCAGCAGACGATTATTGACGCGCTGGACAGGGGGAGAGCTGTCTATGTCCGAGGAGCTAAGGGGAACGAGACCGATATAACGGTTCAGCTGCCCCCCATCGGCAAACCTGCCAGGGAAACCAATTTTTACAATTGTGTCGCCGATGTCAACATTCCCGTTGGGGAGGTCTTTACATCCCCCAAGCTGGAGGGAACCAACGGCGTTCTGCATCTGGAGGAAATCTATCTGGAAGATCTTCAATATAAAAATCTCCGGCTCGTATTTCAGGACGGCTACATCCGGGAATACAGTTGCAGCAACTTTGAATCGGAGGAGGACAACAAGCGATATATTGAAGAAAATCTGCTGTTTCCCCATAGTACGCTACCCCTGGGCGAGTTTGCCATCGGAACCAACACGACAGCGTATAAAATGGCAAGGAAATATGAGATTGTTCATCTTCTCCCAATTCTCATTGTAGAAAAGATGGGGCCTCATTTTGCCATCGGGGATACCTGCTATGCAAGGTCAGAGGATATTCCCGTCTATAATCCGCTGGACGGAAAAGAGATCGTGGCGAGAGATAATGAGCGGTCACGGCTGCGAAAGGAGGATCCCGCCAAGGCGTATACCCATAAGCACACCGATATTACGCTTCCCTATGAGAGCTTGGGACAAATCAGCGTACTCATGGACGGTGGGGATGCCATCGATATCATCCGAGACGGCCGGTTCGTGCTGCGCGGCACGGATCTTTTGAATGATGCGCTGCGGGAACAGGCATTGGAAGAGATGAAGAAGGAGGAATAGGATGAGCGATCAACTGTATGATGTCATCATTATCGGGGCGGGACCGGCGGGGGTGACTGCCGCTATATACGCTGGGAGAGCGGAGCTGTGTACCCTTGTGTTAGAGCGAGGATTTCCGGGCGGGCAGGTGCTCAACACCTATGAGGTTGACAATTATCCGGGAATGCCCATGCTGTCCGGCATGGAGCTGGCGGCTAAGATGCATGAGCACGCAAGCGCCTATGGCATTGAGATGCGAACGGACGAGGTAACCGATTTGGAGCTGGGTGAACCGGTCAAGGTCGTGCGGACCATGTCCTCAGAGTACCGTGCGAAGACGGTTTTATTCACTGCCGGCGCTGCGTGGCGAAAGCTCGGAGTCCCCGGTGAGGAAGAGCTGCGGGGCCGCGGAGTGTCCTACTGCGCTACATGCGACGGAGCATTTTTCCGCGGAAAATCTGTGATTGTATTCGGCGGCGGCGACACCGCAGTGGAGGACGCCATCTATCTCGCTCGATTTTGCAAGAAGGTCTACCTGGCGCACCGGAGGGACGCGCTGCGCGCCGTCAAGACACTGCAAAATCAGGCGATGGGAAAAGAGAATATCGAGATTCTCTGGAATACGGAGCTGCGGGAGATTCGTGGCCAGGAGCAGGTGGAGAGCGTGATTCTCTACGACAACCAAAAGAAGACAGAGCGGGAACTGTCCATCGACGGCGTCTTTATCGCCGTGGGCGTGGATCCGAACGCCGGCTTATTGAAGGGCAAGGTTGACACGGACAGCGCCGGCTATATCATCAGCGACGAAGATTGCCAGACGTCGATCCCGGGCGTTTTTGTGGCGGGGGATGTGCGGAGAAAACGCCTTCGCCAGATTATCACGGCCGCGGCCGACGGCGCGGTGGCTGTCAACGGCATCCAGGCATATCTTGCAGAAAAGTTCTAAGAATCTTTCGACCTTATTTCACAATTTGTACCAAAAAAATGAAAAGTTTATGAATATTTGTTGACAGCCTTCGTCCTCTTTGCTATGATAGGAAGGTAAAAATCCTATCCAAGGAAAGGGGACTTATTTAATGGCTTCACAAGCAGGTTTTTTAGAAAAAACCTTTAAGTTGAGCGAGCACAAGACCAGTCTTAAGACGGAGATTGTAGCTGGCTTGACGACCTTTATGACCATGGCGTACATACTGGCGGTCAATCCTAACCTCCTGTCGGCAGCTGGGATGCCGTCCGGTGAATTGTTCACCGCCACGGTTCTGGCCAGCGTCATCGGAACTCTGGCAATGGCCCTTCTGGCGAACTATCCCTTCGCCCTGGCGCCCGGCATGGGACTCAATGCCTATTTTGCCTTCACGGTGTGCGGCAACATGGGGTATCCCTGGCAGTTGGCATTGTTGGCCGTCTTCATCGAGGGCGTTATCTTTATCCTGTTGAGCTTCGTCAATGTGAGAGAGGCGATCTTCAACGCCATCCCCCAGAGCTTAAAATATGGCATATCGGCAGGTATCGGTCTTTTCATCGCCTTTATCGGGTTGCAGAACGCGGGTATTGTCGTGGCCGAGTCCAGCACTAAGGTTACCCTTGGGCATATCACCCAGGCGGGACCGCTTCTGGCCTTGATCGGCCTGTTGATCATCGCGATCCTGTACGTGCGCAAAGTAAAAGGGGCACTCCTGATCGGCATTATCGCAACCTACATTTTGGGGCTGATCGCGGAAGGCATCGGCTGGTACCAGGTCGATGTGGAGGCAGGAGTCTACTCTCTTGTTCCTCAGGGACAGTTCCTTGGAATCTTCGCCCTTCCCAGCGGTCTCGGCGAGATTGGCGGTGCGTGTTTTAACTTCAGCGCCATGGGGGATATCAATTTCCTCGACCTGATCGTCATCGTGTTTGCATTCCTGTTTGTCGACATGTTCGATACCATCGGAACTCTCATCGGCGTGTCCAGCAAGGCGGATATGCTGGACAAGGAGGGCAAGCTGCCCAAGGCGAAGCAGGCTTTGCTGGCTGATGCCATCGCCACCACGGCGGGCGCGGTGCTGGGAACTTCCACCACGACGACGTACGTGGAGAGCGCTTCCGGCGTCGCGGAGGGCGGACGCACCGGTCTGACAGCCATCATCGTGGCGGTTCTGTTCCTGCTGTCGCTGTTCCTGTCCCCGCTGTTCTTAGCGATTCCCAGCTTTGCGACGGCTCCAGCGCTGATCTTCGTAGGCTTCCTGATGATGGAATCCTTCCTGAAGGTGAACTTCTCCGAAGCGACGGAGGCCATTCCTGCGTTTATCGCAGCCATTATGATGCCCTTTGCCTACAGCATCTCAGAGGGTATCGCCTTCGGCGTCATCTCCTATGTGATCATCAACCTCTGCGGTAAGAAATCGAAGAAAGTCCACCCTGTGATGATCGTGCTGTCCATCCTGTTTATCCTGTATTACATCTTCGTCACATAAGAAAACCAGCTTGAATCGAAGTAGGCCGGCCGGATTTGAAGAGCGTAGAGGACTCTTTCGATCCGGTCGGTTTTATATTGGCATATCGGTCTTTTTCCAATGGAGATTCATGAAAACGTAAGAAACCATATGGAAAATTAGGTTGAATTTCCTGCTTGAAATCTGCTATAATGGGAATCATAGTAGAAGGAGCGCCCCGCGGCATGTTCGCTGCGGGACCGTATACGTTTGCTGTTGGAGGGAACTATGGTTAAGACACGTATATCCGCCGGCTCATCCCTGCGGAACTATAAAATATCAGATGGATATGGCGGAAAGCGAAAGCGAAATTGGTGGAAACCGGTGCTATGCCTTATATTGATCCTTTGTCTCGGCGGTGCCGGCGTTTTCGGGTATTTTCAGTGGCAAGGCCTCCAGGATGAGCTCGCGGAACAGAGGAATACCATTGCAGGGCTTGAGGAGTCGCTTAAAAAGGCGGAGGACGAGCGGTCGCTGTTGCAGCAGTCTGTCGAACTAAAGGATCAGAAGATTGAAGAGCTGACCAACGCCATGAACGATCCAGACCAGGAGCCTGCCTCATCCAATCCGTCGAAGCCTCAGACAACGGTTCGCCGCGCGTACTTAACCTTCGACGATGGGCCCAGTGAGAATGCCAACCGTGTTATGGATATCCTGGATCAATATGGGATCAAGGGGACGTTTTTTATGAATGGAAAGGAGTCGGACATGGCGGCTCAGGTCTATTCCCGGGTTATGGATGATGGACACGTGCTTGCCAACCATACGTACTCCCATGTATATAAGGATATTTATGCCTCGTGGGACGCATTTTATGCAGATATCGTCAAAATGGAAAACTGTGTGAAGAACCAGACGGGCAAAGAGATGGCCAAGATCGTTCGATTTCCCGGGGGTTCTAACAATGGGACGAAGGAAGTGACGGTGGAGATCAAGGAGAAGCTGACGGAGCTGGGGTACACTTTTTTCGACTGGAATGTGTCGGGACAGGACGCCATCGGCAAGAATGTTAGCACCGATACGATCTACAAGAATGTCGTCGAGACTTCACAGGGTAAGCTTGATGCGGTGGTCCTGCTTCACACCACGAACAACACCAATAATACGGTGGAGGCGCTTCCCAGGATCATCGAATATCTAAAAGGCGAGGGATTTGAGTTTCACACGCTGGATGAACCGGATGCGCCTGTCTCCATAGTATTCAAAAATTAAGCCAAAATTTTGGCAGATTTTCATGTGGAAAGGATTGCCGGAGGCCCTTGTCTTCCGGCAGTTTTTTGTGTATAATAGGATACGGGAAAGAGGGGAATTTATAAGAATGAGAGTGGAATTGGACTGCCATACCCATACCGTCAGCAGCGGCCACGCATATAGCACCTGGCAGGAGAACGCTCATGTAGCGGCGTCCAGGGGGCTCAAGCTGATTGCAAATACGGACCACGCACCGTCCATGCCGGGGGGCGCTCACGAATACTATTTCCAGAATCTGGGGAGCCTGCCGAAGGTATATGAGGGAGTCCGCGTATTAGCAGGTGCGGAAGTGAATATTTTGAACCAACTGGGCGACGTGGATTTGCCGGATCCGCTTCTCCGGAAGTTGGACTATGTGATCGCCAGCGTTCACTCGCCATGTATTGAGTGGGATACAGAGTTTGACGTGGTGACGGCTTACCGTCAGACCATGGTGAACCACCCCTGCATTACCGCCATCGGTCATCCGGACGGAACGCGGCTGCCGGGGGAGGCAGCCCTGGATTATGACGCATTTACCGATGCGGCTAAGCAATATGGCGTTTTGATCGAGATCAATAACCATTCCCTGGCGGCTGCACAGTACAGCGACAAGGCCAGCCGCAACTACCGGACCCTACTGCGGTATTGCAGAGAGAAGGAGCTCTTTGTCATCCTTGCGTCCGACGCCCACTTCAGCGGGTATGTGGGACAGATGGACGAGGCGGTTCGATTGCTGGAGGAGGAGAAGTTTCCAGGGGAGTTAGTTCTCAACACTTGCGCCGAGAGATTCCTTACATATCTACACGAAAGACGAGAGGGATTGGGGATGGGGGGAGTGTGAATAAGCGGGAAAGCGCCCCCTGATGGATTCTAGAACAGACGTGTCAAAAACGGAGGATGCATATGAATGATAAGCTTAGACGGGCGGATGCGGATTTATTGTTTCAGGGAATCCTATCCTTACAGACCATAGACGAATGTTATGCGTTCTTTGAGGACATCTGTACGATCCATGAGATACAGTCCTTATCGCAGCGTATGGAGGTGGCCCGCATGTTGAAGCAGGGGGTCACCTACACGGAGATCAGCGAAAAGACGGGGGCATCGACGGCCACCATCAGCCGGGTCAACCGTTGCCTGAACTATGGGGCAGATGGATACAATATGGTACTGGAGCGTTTGGAAGAGGAGAGTCGAGGTCATGACTCGACGGAAAACGGTCAGCCGTGAGCGCCGTTTTTTTATGGAGGAGAATGAGTACGGACAATAAATATGCAGCATTGAATGAAATGCAAAGGAGAGCGGTCTTTCAGACAGAAGGGCCGGTTTTAATTTTAGCTGGCGCCGGCAGCGGCAAGACGAGGGTTTTGACCCACAGGATGGCATATTTGATCGAGGAGATCATGGTTCCATCCTATCACATATTAGCCATCACCTTCACCAACAAGGCGGCCAAGGAGATGAAGGAGCGGGTGGAGAGATTGATCGGAGATCCGGCGAGAGAGGCGTGGATTTCCACGTTTCATTCAGCCTGTATCCGCATTTTGCGCCGGCACTGCTCGCTGCTCGGATATACCGGTGGATTTACAATTTATGATCCCGAGGATCAAAAAAACGTGATCCGCAGGCTGCTGCGGGAAATGAACATCAATGAGAAGATGTTTACGCCCCGATCGGTCCTGGGCGCGATCAGCAAGGCAAAGGACGAGCTGATCACGCCCTCCCGCTACGAAGAGATTGCAAAAGGTGATCTGTTTAAAGAGAAAGTAGCGGTCCTATACCACCGCTACCAAAAAGCGCTGCTTGAGAACCAGGCCATGGATTTTGATGACATTATTGCAAAGACCGTGGCGCTGTTTGAACAGAATCCGGATGTTTTGGAGTACTATCAGGATAAATTTCGATACATCATGGTCGATGAGTATCAGGATACGAATACGGCTCAGTACCGTTTAATCCGGCTGTTGGCCGGCAGGTACGAGAACCTATGCGTCGTCGGGGATGACGATCAGTCCATCTACCGCTTTCGAGGCGCTAACATACGCAACATTTTAGATTTTGAGAAGGACTATCGGGATGCCTGCGTGATTCGGCTGGAGGAAAACTACCGGTCAACACAGACGATCCTGGATGCGGCGAATGCGGTCATTGCGCATAATGTGGGCCGAAAAAGCAAAACCCTGTGGACCCGGAATGAGACGGGCGATCCCATCCACGTGTATGAGGCGTACAATGAGGAGGAGGAGGCCAACTATGTCGCGGAGCAAATAATTCAAAAGGTTTCCGGGAAGACTAGGCGGTACATCGATATGGCGATCCTTTTTCGAACAAACGCACAGTCCCGCGCGCTGGAAGAGCGGATGATCATGGCCAACATTCCATATCGGCTATACGGTGGAACCCCGTTCTACCAGCGCATGGAAATCAAAGATATTTTATGCTATCTGAGATTGATTGCCAATGACAAAGATTATGTGGCCGCAGAGCGAATTCTCAACGTCCCGAAGCGCGGGGTCGGCGCCGTCACCGTCGATAAGCTGCGCAGCTTTGCTATAGAACAAAGCTTGGGGATCACTGAAGCGATAGAACAAAGCGTTCTTTCAGAGGAGTTGCGGCGCGCGTCGAAAAAGCTGATCCCCGTCGGGGAAATGTTCACCGCTTTTCGAGGACAGTTGCAGGATGCCAGCCTGACGGAGTTTATCCCTATGGTCATGGAAAAAGTGGGCTATAAGGACTATCTTCGGGAAGAGGATCCGGAGCGGTATGAGGACCGGGTACAAAACCTGGATGAATTTGTGAACCGTGCGGCGGAATATGAGGAGACCGCGCCGGAGCCATCGCTGGGTGGATTTTTGGAGGAGCTGGCACTGGTCGCCGCCATCGACAGTTTTGAGGAGGGCGCTGACGCCGTGTCCATGATGACACTCCACAGCGCGAAAGGGCTGGAGTTTCCGGTCGTCTTTATGACGGGGATGGAAGACGGCATTTTTCCGGGCTATATGAGCTTGACCAGCGGCAACGAGGAAGACATTGAGGAAGAGAGACGGCTGTGCTATGTTGGGATCACGCGGGCGCAGAAAGAGCTATATATGACATATTCAAAAAGCCGGCGCGTTCATGGGTTGGAACAGATTTCCAAGGTATCGCAATTTATGCGGGAGCTTCCCATGGATTTGCTGGAAGAGGAGGTAGGGAAGATGGAACAGAAAGAGGAAGGACCGGTGCGCAAGTTTGTCAAAACCCCAGAGGTCCATTTTCAGAATCGATACGTGGGGAAAAATGTTGCCCCGCCGGTTTCTCAGCCAACCAACGCGGGGGAGGGATTCGCGCCTGGGGATCTTGTCACCCACCGCAAATTTGGCGTGGGTACGGTTAAGGAGGTTCAATCTGTGAATGCCGACTATCAGGTGAAGGTCAACTTTGTCAAAGCAGGCGAGAAGACATTATTCGCAAAGCTGGCGGGCATCAAGAAGGTTGAAGAATAGGGGCCAGCGAATAATCCGTAGGAGATGAAATGGGATGGCAGAGGATGCGGTCGAGAAGCTTAAGAAATTGAC
>CAUFVC010000014.1:0-14872 GCA_959029275.1 uncultured Eubacteriales bacterium
TGTTTTCGATTTCTCCTTTTGTCATCAAATACTTATCGCCTTCCTCCACCTGCATGGTATACCCTAGCGCACCGGAGGTTCGGGGGATAATTGTGATTTTCTGCACCGGCGCGGAATGGCTCTGCTTCGCTGCCACGAGCGCATGCCCGATTTCATGGTAGGCTACCACCATCTTTTCCTTGTCGGAGAGAACCGCATTTTTCTTCTGGTAACCGGCAATGACAACCTCGACGCTTTCCTCCAAATCCGATTGATTCACTGCCGTCCGGCCGTCGCGCACCGCCCGCAGCGCCGCTTCATTGATGATATTGGCAAGCTCTGCGCCGGATGCGCCGGATGCCATGCGGGCGATGGTGTGGAAGTCCACATCATCTGTCGTTTTGATTTTCTTCGCGTGTACCTTCAGGATCGCCTCGCGTCCCTGCAGGTCGGGCAGCTCCACGGGAACGCGCCTGTCAAAACGTCCGGGGCGGGTCAGCGCCGGATCCAAGGATTCCGGCCTGTTGGTCGCTGCCAGGATGATGACGCCGTTGTTGCCCTCAAAGCCGTCCATCTCTGTCAACAGCTGGTTCAGCGTCTGTTCCCGTTCATCGTTGCCACCCAACTGGCCGGAGTTGCGCTTTTGACCGATGGCGTCAATCTCATCGATAAAGACGATACAGGGGGCTTTTTCCTTCGCCTGCTTGAATAAGTCCCGCACCTTGGAAGCGCCCATGCCGACGAACATCTCCACGAACTCCGAACCGGAGATGGAGAAGAAGGGCACATTGGCTTCGCCGGCCACCGCTTTTGCCAGCATGGTTTTGCCGGTGCCGGGAGGGCCCACCAGGAGAAGCCCCTTGGGCATGGAAGCGCCCACTTCTGTATATTTCTTTGGATTATGCAGATAATCCACAATCTCCGCTAGGCTCTCCTTCGCCTCATCCTCGCCGGCCACATCGTTGAAATGGATCCCTTCTGTGGACTGCACATAGACCTTGGCATTGCTCTTTCCCATGCCAAAGGCCATGGAGTTTTTCCCACCCATCTGCTCCGCCATCTTTTTGCTCAAATATTGGCCAAGACCGATAAAAATCACCATCGGCAGGACAAACGTCAAAAGAAAGCTGAGAATCGGAGACATGGTTTCTTCGATATTCTGTTCGAATTTCGCCCCGGATTCATACAACCGCTCTGTGAGGGTGGGGTCGTTCATAGTGCCGGTCTTATAGATTGAGGTGTTCTCCTTGTCGGTAAAGAGAATTTGTGAATCGGTAACCTCTACCTCGCCAATATTTTTTTCCTCAATCATGCTCATAAAGGTGCCGTAATCGACTTCCTGTATCTGGCGCTGTGCCAGCAAGGGCGAAACAATGAGGTTAAAAAGCAATAAAATCAACAATACGATTCCATAGTAATAAATCAATGGCTTTTTGGGGGACTGTACTTCTTTCATGAATTCTTCTCCTTTCTTTTCTCCATTATCCGGCCAATTTCAGATGAATGTCCACGACTTCATTGCTCGTCCCTATTCTGACCGGGAGCTGGAAGAAGCCGGCGCCGGACGTTATGATCCCATGGGTTTTGCCGAATATTTCATGCCCGTAAAAATAGTGCTTGCCATTGGCCCACTTTGTAAACAAGGTTATGGGGAAAAATTGCCCCCTATGGGTATGGCCGCACAGCACAAGATCGACGCCATAGGCTGCCGCTTCCCGTATGTTCTGCGGATCGTGGTCCAAAACGACGACCGGCTTTGCGCCGTCGATTTTATGGATCAACCTTTCCATCGGTTTCCGGATATTGTTGGCGGCGTCTGTCCTTCCAATCAGGTTGATTTGCGGAAATTGCAGGGTTTCATTGTGCAGCAGATGAATCTGGGCCTCCTGCAGAAAATTTGTCAGCCTTTCATCCGCCACATTGGGATCGTGGTTGCCCAGCACAGCATAAACCCCATCCCGGGACTTAATATTTCGGAAGATCCCGCTGATCTCTGCCAACTTGGCGCTGTCTGTCAAAATGTCGTTATCCACATCCAAAATATCTCCGGCTATGACGACCAGATCCGGTACAAGCGCATTGACAGCATCGACAACCTTTTTTACATGCTTGGGGCCGACAAAGACCCCCAGGTGGATATCGCTTAACAGCGCAATGCGATACTCCGCCCCTTTTTCGCCAAGCGCAATGGTATAGGAAGCACACGCGACGGCTTTCGTGTGAAGGTATCCGTACAGAACCGTCATGACAGCCAGCCCGGCACATACCATCGCGCCCATCGCTTCCACAATCTCATCTGTTCGAAATAGAAGAGCTATGATTTCCCAAAGCACCAGAAAAAAAAGATTATAAATCAGAAAACAAGAGAGAACGCTGACTGCAACTTTATAGCCCTTATCGGGCCATCTCTTGCCGACACTTTTTTGCGCCATGGCTAAAACAGCGGCCAGCACATAAAAAATATAGGCTGCGCCATACGTTCGGATGCTGAAAACACGACTGATAGCCCGATCGGTGATATATGCTGTAAAGAAGACACTGACAGCATACAGAAGCATAAATAGCTTCGGGAATGCTTTATTCGTGATGAATTTTCCAAACCGAGTTTCCATCATGTAAACACACTGCCTCCCATGCATTAGTCTTACAGACTCACTATACACCGAAAATGACAACTCAATCTCAAATTAACCTCAACAATTGTTGAAAAAAGCGGCTGTTGATCACGCCGCTCTGTATTCCCTCATATTCGCCGCTTAACAGTCTTTCAGAATAACCGTAAAGCGGCACCCGCCGCCGCTTAAATTTTCAACCGATATCTCCCCGGCGGATACATTCAGTATTTGCTTTACAAGCGCAAGGCCGAGACCATTGCCCTCCTCTTTATGCGAGCTGTCCTCCTGATAGAATTTTTCAAAAATGCGCTTCTTCGCATTTTCTGAAATGCCAGGCCCGCTATCTTCAATCTCAAAGATAACCTGTCTTTTTTTTCGGGCGAGCACTATGCGGATCACTCCGCCGGGAGGATTGAATTTTATAGCGTTGCTGATCAGGTTATACCAGACATGGTGCAGGAGCGATTCATTGCCGGTGAGTTCGATGCGCTCCATCTCCACATCGAACTCAATATCTTTTTTGACCCATTCCGGTTCCAGCAACACAATCGATTGGCGGATCTGCTAGTACAGCCGAAATTTGGAATGCTTGGATTGAATCGCCTGATTGTCAATCTTGGAGAGCAGCAAAATATCGCTCACCAAATTGGATAGACGCCTTGTGTTGAGAAGGATTTTCTCCACATATTCCGTCTGATCCTCTGGGGAAGCATTGTCGCTGTCCTGCAACAATGTGGCATACCCCTCGATAGCATTGATGGGCGTCTTAAATTCATGGGATACATTCGATACAAAATCTGTCTGCAAGATCTCCGTGGCGCGCAGCTCCTGCGTCATAAGATTGAAGCCGGCAAAGACCTCCTGTATCTCTTTCGCAGAGGACGCCGTGTCAATCTGCACGTTGAAATCGCCGTCCGCCACTTTTTCCATCGCCCTTCGCAGTTTCTGAACCGGTTCAAAAAACGCCTTTCCCAACACAGCTGTCAATCCACTGCCGATGACTACACTCAGAATGATCAACTCTAAAACTCTTGGCACTTTAAACTGAAGCTTCAGAACATCATGTACAATCGTATTCATCCACGTTGCCAGAAGCAGAATGACGATCAGCTCGATCATGATAAGAAAAATCAGCCTCACTCGCAGGCTGAAAAAGCCCTGCTTCTTATTTCTGATCTTTTGAAAGGATTCCCGTGTTATCATACTTTCGCTACCTTATATCCGACTCCGCGCATCGTAACAATCTTAAAATCCTTATTGTCGCGGAAACGCTCCCTCAATCTGCCGATATGCACATCAACGGTGTGGGTATCGCTCTCGCTGTCGTACCCCCAGATTTCATCCATAAGCTGCTGACGGGTAAAAATCCGGCCGGGAAACGATGCCAATTTGTAGAGCAGCATAAATTCTTTCTGCGGGAGAACCGAGCTCTCTCCCTCCGAGGTGACCGTAAAAGAGTCGCCGTCCAAAACGGTATTGCCAATCGTAATCCTGCGGTCATTGATCATCTGCGCCCGGCGAAGCAAGGCGCCTACCCGCAGAACCATTTCATTGACATTCACCGGTTTTACCATATAATCGTCGGTGCCGGAGAGAAAGCCAAGCCGCATATCGTCAAAGGCATCCTTGGCCGTGATCATCATAACCGGCGTCGTGTTGCCGGAATCCCGCAGCTGCCGGACAAGTTCATAGCCGTCCATAACCGGCATCATGATATCGGATATGATGAGATCGTAATAATCGCTGTCCAAGGCGTCCAGCGCTTCCTGTCCGTTGGATACGCCTTTTGCAGTGTACCCATTATTCATCAGCACACGGGAAAAAAGCTGCCGCAGTGCCCGGTCATCCTCTACAATTAGAACTTTAAACATCTGCACTTCCCTCCTTCTTTCGTGTTGCGCTCCTATCGATCCATTGTACGTGCTGTGCCGACTGTATCCGCAGTATAGCTCGATTTCTTCAAGCTATCCTCAACTGTGCCTCAACAATCGTTGAACTTTTCGCGCCATAAGAAATGCTTTCAAATAGAGGCAGCTACTCAACTGTAGCTGCCTCGGGCATTATGCATATATGAATTGAAACTGTATCCGACAACTTTCTGCGCAAACTTCGCACACTTACCGTCCTATCTGCTTTGCCACCTCGTCGGCAAAGTTTTCCTGCTTCTTCTCGATCCCTTCGCCGGTTTCATAGCGGACGTACCTCTTGACTGCCAGCTCCGCGCCGCACTCTTTGGATACGGCCTTGAGATACTGGCCTACTGTCTTCTCGTCGTCCTTGAAGTATATCTGATCCAGCAGGCAAATCTCCTTCATGGATTTGCTCAGGCGGCCCTCCACCATCTTCTCCAAAATATTGGCGGGCTTATTTTCCTTGGATGCCTGCTCCATCAAAATCTCTTTTTCCTTCGCCAGATACTCAGCCGGAACATCGTCGCGGCTGATAAATTTGGGATTCATAGCCGCTACCTGCATCGCCACATTCTTGGCCGCTTCCCTGACGGCATCGCTGACGGAGGCGCAACTCATCTCGACCAACACCCCGATGCGGCCGCCGCCGTGGCTGTAGGATCCGATATATCCCTCCGTCTGAATCTTGTCAAACCGGCGGATCTGGAGATTCTCACCGATGACGGAAACCTTGGCAACCAACGCATCGCGGACGGTCACCGACGGGTCCGGCCCCCAGGGCTCTTCCATAAACGCATCCATATCCGTCGCAGAGGTGGCCGCTGCCTGCGCTGCCACATTGGCTACATACGTCTGAAACATCTCATTCTTTGCGACAAAGTCGGTCTCTGAGTTGACCTCCACAATGGCCGCATTCTTTCCATCCTCACTGATCGCAAAGGCGACTAAACCTTCCGCCGCAATGCGGCTTGCTTTCTTCGCCGCCGCGGCGAGCCCCTTCTTGCGAAGAGCCTCCACGGCCGCTTTCATATCTCCATCGGTCTCGGTCAGGGCTTTTTTACAGTCCATCATACCGGCGCCTGTCATCTCTCTCAATTCTTTTACCATACTTGCGGTGATTGCCATTGTATTACCTCCTGATTATTCTGCTTCTACGGCTTCCTCTTCCACAGCCGCCTCTTCAACATTTTCCGCGGTCTCCTCCGGCTCGACTTCCGCCTCTTCCGCAGCGGCGCCGTACTGGACGCCCTGATTGCCCTCGATAACCGCGTCGGCAACCGTGGCGGCAATCAATTTGACCGCGCGGATCGCGTCGTCGTTGCCTGGAATCACATAGTCGATCTCATCGGGGTCACAGTTGGTGTCCACGATTCCCACCAGCGGAATATCCAGAATATGCGCTTCCGAAATGGCAATTCTCTCTTTTCTCGGGTCAACAATGAAAATCAGGTCTGGCAACTCCGTCATATCACGGATTCCGTTTAGATTCTTCTGCAGCTTATCCAACTCCGCGCGCAGATTCAGCACTTCCTTCTTCGGCAGCACGTCGAAGGTGCCGTCTTCTTCCATTTTCTCCAGCTCGAACATGCGGTTCACACGGCTGCGGATCGTCTTGAAATTCATCAACATGCCGCCCAGCCAGCGGTTGTTGATATAGTACATTCCACAGCGCTCCGCCTCCGACTTGACAGCCTCCTGCGCCTGCTTCTTCGTGCCAACGAACAATACCTTGCCGCCCTCCTCAGCTATGCTTTTCACCGCAGCATACGCCTCGTCGACTTTTCGGCTCGTCTTCTGCAGATCGATGATGTAAATCCCATTGCGCTCCGTGAAAATATACGGAGCCATCTTCGGATTCCATCTCCGGGTCTGATGTCCAAAATGCACGCCCGCTTCCAGCAGTTGTTTCATAGAAATTACACTCATGTCTTTCCCTCCATTGGTTTGTTCTTCCGCGTCTCGTTCGCTTTCCCTGCCACCTGAAACAGGCACCGGCGTGAAATAGAAACGCGTGCGGATTTGGCTTAAAATTTACCGTTGTATAGTATATCATATCTTAACATGGGAAATCAAGACTTTTCTCGACTTTTTTTCATATCTCCCATGCCGCGCTGGGTCAATAGCCAGCGCAGGGAGGACAAGGCGGCCTGGTGAAGTCTCCCCACCCAGGATGGGCTGTATTGGAGCTGCGCGGCAATCTGCCGCAGCGGTTTTTCACTGTAATAATGCTGAAAAATCACACTTCTCTGCAGCTCAGACAGCTGATGAACCGCCTCCTTCACCGACTCTCGCTCCTCCTGATCGTCCAGCCACTGCTCCGGATCGCCTTCATCTCCCTCAAATTCGCATCGACTCTCCTTCAACGCCGTCGGACATACTTCTGAAAATAATTCCTCCCCTTTCCACTTCTCTCTATACTGTACATACCCATACCTGGTCAAACCGCTATACTGACAGATGCCATCATAGATCGCTCCTCGTATCCGTTTCACTGCGAATGTGGAGAACTCAAATCCTTTGGCCGGGTCAAAGCGGTCAACCGCCTCGATCAGCCCGATTATGCCACAGCTAATCAGATCATCCCGCTCCATTGACGGCGGCACATAGCAGCGGAGTCGGCGGACGACAAAAA
This sequence comes from uncultured Eubacteriales bacterium, assembly GCA_959029275.1. Classification (GTDB taxonomy): domain Bacteria; phylum Bacillota; class Clostridia; order Lachnospirales; family Bianqueaceae; genus Bianquea. The sequence continues at coordinate 7,137 of CAUFVC010000014.1, forward strand.
GGACTAGGCGCAAATTAGACTCGATCAGCCGTTGTCGCAGCGCCGGCTCCTTTGATACTGCATAAGCCGACCAGATTTCCGGGTTCCCCCGTCCCTCCGATTCCGGCTCCGGTAAAAATGAAAAAAGCTTGTTAAAATCCCATCGCTCCATTGATACTCTCCTGAGATAAGATTTTACCATGCTTCTTTCGCTATGTGGATGAACAAACTTCTATATTAAGTATTTTTATATTTTTTTAATTCGCTGGACAGGGCTGGATTTAAGATGCGGATGTACGTCCCCTTCATCCCCAGCGAGCGGGATTCAATGATGCCTGCGCTCTCAAATTTTCTGAGGGCGTTGACGATGACCGATCGGGTAATGCCTACTTTATCCGCCACCTTGCTGGCTACCAGCATTCCCTCCTGACCTCCCAGCTCATCAAAAATGTGGATCACCGCCTCCAGTTCGGAATACGACAGGGTTGCGATGGCAGCTTTTACGACAGAGCTCCGCCGCATTTCTTTTTCTGTTTCCTGCAAAATCGATCTGGCCAGCTCCACTCCCACCGCTGTGGCGGCATACTCCATCAAAATCAAATCGTCTACGGTGTAGCCCTCCCCGTTACGGCAACAGATCAGTGTGCCGACTCGATCCCCGCTGCTCTCCAGCGGAACGACGACGCAGAAACCTGCCCACTCCTTTTTGCCCAGACCGAGCTTCTCAAGGTTGGCATCCTCCTGTGTCTCCAAGATGCGGTTCAGCGCCGCCGTGCAGGCCGGCGACAGCGTTGCGCCCTTTTCCAGTGAGCCTAAAAAAGCGCCCTCCTGCTCGTCATGATTGTAAACATCCAAGATTTTTCCTTTCTTCGTCACGACCATGACATTGGAATTCAGGAGATCGCCGCATAAGATACAGATATCTCCAAAAATCAGTGGATTCGCTCCCGATCTCTGTAACAACCGGTTTAAACTCCTAATTTTCTTCAATAAGTCAACGCTCATAGCAATGCCCCTCTCCCTTATTCATCGGTTTCCTCATCTTCCTTCGGCAGCTCCTTGACATAGCCGCAGTCTTCCTTCGAACAGATTAGCTTTCGCTTTTTTCCCACCTTCTCGTAGAGCATCGACCCACATTCCGGACATGTCTGATCCGTGGGTTTATCCCAGGACATGAATCCACATTCCGGATTGTTTTCACATCCATAGTAAAGCCTGCCCTTTTTCGTCTTTTTCATTTGTATTTGCCCGCCGCACAGGGGACATTTGGCGTCGATTGCCTCAAAATAGGGCTTGGCATTTCGGCACTCCGGAAATCCGGGGCACGCGTAAAATTTGCCAAAACGCCCATACTTTAAAACCATGTTGCGGCCGCACTTTTCACAGATTACATCCGTCACCTCATCCTGTATGGTGACCTTCTCCAGCTTCTCCATAGCCACTTCCACGTGGGGAGCGAAGTCCGCGTAAAAATCCCGCAGCACCTGCTTCCACTCTTCCGAGCCCTCTTCCACGTGGTCGAGAGACTCTTCCATCTGCGCGGTAAAATGAATATCCACGATATCCTTAAAATACTCGCTGATGATCTGGTTGACGATGGTTCCCAGCTCCGTCACAAACAGCGCCTTCTTCTCCTTGGCCACATAATTTCTTGTGAGCAAGATCCCGATGGTGGGCGCATAGGTGCTGGGCCGTCCAACGCCATTTTCCTCTAACGCCTTCACGAGAGACGCCTCCGTATACCGCGCCGGCGGCTGGGTGAAGTGCTGAAGCCCCTCGATCTTCTTCAATTGGACCTGATCCCCGATTTCAAGGCCCTCGATGCTCTCATACGTCTCCTTCTCTTCCTCCTGCTCCTGGTACACCTTTAGAAAGCCTGGAAAGCGGATACGAGAACCCGACGCCGTAAATTCAAATTCATTTTTATCCAGCTTAACCTGATACGTCTCGTATTCTGCCGGCGACATCCGGCTCGCCATAAAGCGCTCCCAAATGAGCTTATACAGTCGAAACTGATCGCGGCTCAGGGATTCTTCAACCTTGGCCGGCAGATACTCCGTGGCGTAGGTCGGACGTATGGCTTCATGTGCGTCCTGTATCCGGCCTTTTTTCTCCGGCTCCTTCTTCTCCCCCGCGTACTCCTTGCCATACGTCTCTTCAATATACTCAATGGCCGCGTTGTGCGCCTCCTCTGCGATTCTAACGGAATCCGTCCTCAGGTAGGTAATCAATCCCACCTGCCCGGCCCCCTTTACCTCCACGCCTTCATAGAGCTGCTGCGCTATGCGCATTGTCTTTTGCGGCGTGAAATTGAGCCGTTTTGATGCTTCCTGCTGTAAGGTGCTCGTTGTAAAGGGAAGGGGCGCCTTTCGGCTCCTCTTTCCTTTTTTCATGTCCTCCACAAGGAAATCTCCGGCGCCCCGAATTCGCTCAATAATGGAGGCGGACTCTTCGCCATTTCCGATATGGACTTTCTCCCTGTCGATGGCGGTCAACTTTGCCCCCAGATGCCCCTTGGCTTTCCATTTGCCAAACTGCGCTTCTATGCTCCAGAACTCTTCCTGGATAAAATCTGTGATCTCATCCTCCCTATCACAGAGGAGCTTCAGTGCGGCCGACTGCACGCGGCCTGCGCTCAGCCCCTTTTTCACCTTCTTCCACAGCACCGGGCTGATCTGATAGCCGACAACGCGGTCCAAAATTCTTCGGGCCTGCTGCGCGTTGACCAGATTCATATCGATATCCCGCGCCTGCTTGATCGCCCCCTTGACCGCCTCTTTTGTTATCTCATTAAAGGTTATGCGCTGTGTCGGAATCTGATCCAGGTTCAGGGCATACTTCAGATGCCAGGAAATGGCTTCCCCCTCGCGGTCAGGGTCCGTTGCGAGATATACTTTGTCCGCTTTTTTAACCTCTTTTTTAAGCTGGCTCAGCAATTCGCCCTTGCCGCGAATGGTAATATATTTGGGCTCAAAATCGTGTTCTAAATCGACCCCCATCTGACTTTTGGGGAGATCCCGAACATGCCCGTTGGAGGCGACCACCTGATAGGAAGAGCCTAAAAACTTTTTGATCGTCTTCGCCTTCGCAGGTGACTCCACAATTACTAGATTCTTTGCCATTTCCATTCTCTCCTTAATATTTGATGAACCGCTGATCCGGCATGCGGCAAATCAACCCTCGAAGCTCCAGCGCCGTGATGATTTGCTGCAGGCGGGACGGCGCCAGATTGCTTTCCCGGCACAGGGCCTCCTGATCTGCGCCCTCCGGCGGTATCAGGCTGAGAACCTTCGCCGCATCTGCCCTCAGATCCGCGTCGTTCCACTCTCTGCCCCGATAGCTTGCCTCTTTCTTGGCATCCGTCTTTTTTGTGTCTGTGTTTGCCGGACTTATTTCCGCAGTACGCGGACAAATATCGCATATATCCTTCCACGAGGTGAGCAGCACCGCTCCCTGCTGCACCAACCCATGTCCTCCCTGACTGTTGGAGCTGAATATAGAGCCGGGAACGACAAAAACCTCCCGTCCCTGCTCCAGCGCCTGATCCGCGGTGATCAGCGAGCCGCTTTTTTTCGCCGCTTCAACGATGACGACCCCGCGACACATCCCACTGATGATACGGTTGCGAAGAGGAAAATGTTGCGCCAACGCTTCTGCACTTGGATCCAATTCTGAGATGACCGCGCCTCCGGCTTCGATTGCCTCCATCAGCCGCCGGTTTTCCGGGGGATAGCAGCGGTCAACGCCGCAGCCCAACACCGCTACGGTGGTTCCCCCCGCTCTTATGGCTCCGTCATGCCCCCAAGAATCGATCCCGCGCGCCATACCGCTGACCACAACGTACCCGCTGTCCGCCAGATAGCCGGCACAGTCCCTTGCGGCAGATGCCCCATAATCCGTACACTTTCTTGAGCCGATCACCGCAATGGCGTCGCTGTAGAGCGCGGCGGGATTTCCTCGGACAAATAGCACCGACGGCGGGTCGAAGATAAAATTGAGCAAAGGCGGATAATAGCGCGAAGCCCTCGTTATAACATATATTCCCCGCTTGCCCAGAGCATTCGCCCACTCCCACAGCCGGTCCAGATTCTTTTCCCGCATAAGGGCTTGGCAGTCGCCCGAAGTCAACCCTTCGATCTGTCTCAGCTCCGCTTCCGTACATTTCCAAACTTCACCTGGACTGCCAAAGCTTTTTACTAGCCGGCATACCTTGCGCGGGCCAATGCCAGGCGTCCTGTGAAACCAGATCCAGTACAGATCCTCCAACGATACTGTATCCTTGTCTTGCATGGGATATCCCTCCATCCTGCCTTTATTTCTGTGTCTACGGCCGGCGATGGATACTCCCCTTTCCTAACCTAAGCGTCTTCTGTTTTAGGAACTCCATTTCCTTTCTAATATTATAATGAAATTTTTCGGACTTGTATAGTATAAGTTGAAATTTTCTAATAATTCAAATATTTTTCGGAAATTTTGAATTAAGACTCAATTTATTTTGTTTAGTTTGTGAAATCTATGAAAATTTTTCATATCTCAGAGAAAACAGCCGCAAAATCAAAATCTTTCTTTTCTTCCGCAAGTACACATCGATACAAATAGCTGCGATATTCCATATAGACTATCATTAAAGGACGATGATTCTATGTTCGCAAAAATTGCAAGCTGTACTCTGTCCGGAGTCCAGGGTATCCCTGTGGATGTGGAGGCCTGTATCAGCTCCGGTATGCCATACTTTTCCATCGTAGGCTTGTCGGAGGGAGCGGCCAGACAGTCCCGAGAGCGAATCCGAAGTGCCATGAAAAGCTCCGGTTTCGATCCTCCGATTCAAAAGATCACCATCAATCTCGCGCCGGCAGCTCTGCGAAAGGATGGCGCTTCCTTTGATCTTCCCATCGCACTGGGAATTCTGCTCTGCCAGTCCAGGATCCCCTGCTCCTTCGCCCAGTCCGCCATGGTCGCAGGGGAGCTATCCTTAAACGGAGAGCTCCGCTCCATCCCCGGGGTTCTCTCCATGACCATGTGCGCTAAGGAGCGCGGTTTTCATGCCATGATTCTTCCGAAATGCTGTGCGGCGGAGGCCGCCTTGATCCCTGGAATCAAGGTCATCGGCGCAAACTCTCTCTTGGAAGTAGTCGAATACCTCTGCGGTTTTCGGGAGATCGCCCCCGCGGCGGAGCCAAACTTCACTCCCCGGACGCTATCCTGCGCCGCCTTGTCCCAGATAAAGGGCCAGACGGTGGCAACGAGAGCGCTTATCGCGGCGGCAGCGGGGTGTCACAACTTACTCTTCTGCTGTCCTCCCGGCTCAGGGAAAACGCTGTTGGCGAGTAGCCTGCCCGATCTTCTCCCGCCCCTGGCCTTTGATCAGGCGCTGGAGCTGACCCAGATTTACAGCGCGGCAGGAAAATTGCCCCCAGGCCGTGGCCTTATGACACGACGGCCCTTTCTGGCGCCCCATCACACCATTTCTCTGCATGCGTTTACCGGCGGCGGGTCCAATCCCCGTCCAGGTGTAATCAGCCTGGCTCATCTAGGCGTGCTGTTCATGGATGAACTTCCGGAATTTTCAAAACAATGCCTGGAGGCGCTGCGCCTTCCCATGGAGGACCATTCCGTCAGTCACCAGCGGCTGCATTCCAGCGTGACCTTTCCCTGCGACTTCATGCTCGTCGCCAGCATGAATCTGTGTCCGTGCGGTTATTATCCCGATATGTCGCGCTGCACATGTTCTCAGGAGCAGATTCGCTCCTATCTCCATCGCATCAGCGGCCCTCTCCTTGATCGATTCGATATCACGCTCCCCATCTCCCCCATCCCATACGAGCATCTCCAGCATGACGACTCTCCCTCCACCCTTGCGGCGGCCCAACAGATCCTCGCTGCGCATGAGATTCAGCGCCAGCGCTTTCGAAAGGAGGCCTGCCTCTACAATTCCCGAATGTCCCCGCCCCTGGTTGAGCGCTACTGCACTGTCGAAGCCTCGGGGGAACGGCTGCTGAAAACCGCCTTCAGCCATTATTCCCTGAGTATCCGGGCATATTACGCCATTCTGCGGTGTTCCCGGACTTTGGCAGATCTGGACCAGAGCGAATGCATTTTGGAGCGCCATATCGGCGAGGCGGTTCAATACCACAGCCTTGCTTTCCCTTAGATTCTGCACAGGAATTCAGGCCTTCTTTGATCTCAATAAAGTAAAAGTTCGCTTTTGCGAACTTTTTCGCTTTTGCGAACTTTTTCGCTTTTGCGAACTTTTTACCCGCCTCCCGGCGGTCCAAACCTATTCTTAAGCTACACTGAATTGCATGTGCGAGGGCTTCACCACTTTTCTCCCCCTTTTTGATTTAGGCGAAACATCTGCTCGCTGATCTCTTTAGACGCCTGTTGCAGCAAACGGTAATAAAATAACTCCTCCTCATGGGTAATAGTGTCTATCAGTCCGGAGAAAGAGAGTCCCGCTATGATTTCTTTTGACGGGCCGCGCACAGGAACGGCGATACAACACGTATTGCGAAGGGACTCCCCCATGTCCATAGCATAGCCTCGCTTACGCACTATCGCAAGGTCTGCCAGCAGAGTTTCCGGATCTGTGATCGTTCGTTCCGTGTAGGGTTGAAATTCCATTATGCCAATAAGAGAATTCAACAATTCCTCCGGGAGCTCTGAAAGCAAAATCTTTCCGCATGCCGTTGCGTAAAGCGGAAGAGAGCTACCGGCTTGTATCACATAGTCTACAAACCGGGGAATCTTCGTTTGCTGCAACAGGATACCCGTCTCATTCTGCCGCACGCAAAGATTCAGGACTTTCCCCTCCTGATCAGTCAAACGGCGCATAACGCAGTACGCCACATCTTTGAGAACGGAATGATTTGTTCCCATTGTGTAGAAAGAGGCCAACCTGTATCCCGGCGAACATTTCCCCTCGCTGTCTTGATAGAGCCAACCGCCTTCTATCAGCGTCTTTAAAATTCGAAAAGTGGTCGTCACATTCAATTCCGCTTTTCGGGAAATCTCATTGACGCCAAGAGGCTGTTTTTCCTTTTCAAGAATATCAATAATTTTGAACATCTTGTCTATCACTTTAACTTTATAATCGTTCGAAGCGCTCATTTATTTCCCGTTTGCTCCTTTCTAGCTGTATATCGAAAAATCCTCAGCGCCACTCATAATTTTCAAATACACAAACAGCCGTATGCCAGATAAGGGAAAACATGGCGTCTCTCTTACTCTGTTTTCAAGGCCTTGTATTTCATTATATTCCCTTTGCATCTAAAAGTCAACGCAAAGGCAGCTTAGTTTCGACCGTTTATGTTTGAATGGAAAAAGAATATGCCTCTCGAACCCAGTCCCGGCGCGGCCCATGAAAAGTACATCCATTCGCGGAACAGCCATTCTAAATTTCTAAAACCAGGGGATGGGTATTTCCGAAAGACATATTCATTTTCCATATAGTTTGCGGAAGCCCAATACAGGCATCCAATCTTAATCCCGACTAAAAATAAATTATACTATTTATAGCGTCCCGCCGTCAAATGTTGGCCGTTAATTGTATCGTCAAGATATCAGATATCGATCCACCAATGCGCGATGTTAACGCACCCCTCGCAGTATGGCACAGATGCCTGAACCAAAATTCGACGGTTGCCGCCAAAGCGACCTGTCACGCAGTTGTTGGAGTAGTAAGCAGCATTCCCCCATTCACCCGGTTTTGTGACACGCAGGAATTCGCCGTCATCCCAATGAATCCCGTCTTTGGAAGC